>JBKPGU010000116.1:0-18537 GCA_046729535.1 Actinomycetota bacterium | reverse complement strand
GGCGGGGACGCCGTCCACCTGCCCTTCGCCGATGCATCGTTCGGAGCCGGGCTGGCCGTGCACGTGCTTCATCTGATCCCAGCCTGGCGGGACGCGTTGGCCGAGCTGGCCCGGGTGGTTCGCCGCCCGGGTGTGGTGCTGGTGGACACCGGCGGACGGGATACGTGCGGCCTGAAGACCGGCGGGCCGGACGCCGGCGACCCGAAAACCGGGTGGTGGCCGGCCCTGGAGGAACGCTTCTGTGCGGAAGCGAGCATCCCCTTCGAGGGCGTCGGGCTTCGCCGAGGCGACGACGTCGACGCACACATGGCTCCCCTCGGGGCCCACGTGCGAAAGCTTGAACGGATCGACGTGGAGTGGGCGACGACGATCGCGGAGAGGATCGAATGGCTCGAGGCAGGTGTCTTCTCGTTCACCTGGCAGGCGGACGAGGCTACACGGCGAGCGGCCGCCGACCGATGCCGAGTATGGGCGGAGAGCCGGTGGGGACCGCTGGATGAACCCGTGACGATCTTCGGCTCGGTCGTCTATCGCGCCTACGACCTCACGTAGTGGGGCGCGGCGTCCGGAAGGTTCGCCGGGACGGGTCGATACGACGGGGCGCTGGTGACCACGGTTTTCACCCTGGGGCCCTCTTCGCCACCAGCCTCAGAGCGGATCAGGACGGACCTCGAGGGGTCGAGGTGGTCGCAGTGGCTGATCGAGAGGAAAAAATGGGAGCAGGCCGTTCCCCGACCCAGGCCTCCGGGACACCGTCGGTCGACGCGATGATCTGGAGCGACGGGAAGGAACGAACGACGTCCTACCCCAAGGCGCATGCGACCGCGTAGTTGGCGGTCCAACGACCCAGCCGCCATTCGCGGTTGCGCTTGGCAACACGGAACCGCTCGAGCACGGCCAGCTCCCGTTGCCCCAGCCAGGCGTCGTCGGAGGGAACGTCGCCGAAGGCGCGGGTGAGCCAGAGGATGTCCTGCGGAGGACCCATTCGTCTTTAGGCGGGACCGGGGGCCCGGGACATGGCTCGGGCGAACTCAAGGACCCGCTCCAGGATGACCTCCGCGTCGTAGTCGAGCGTCGCCACGTGGTACGAGTTCGTCAGGGAGATCAGTTCCTTCTGCGCGCTTCCCACGCGCTCGAAGATGTAGCGGCTGTTCGACGGCTTCACCAGATGGTCCTCGACCGAGGAGAACACCAGGAGCGGAACCTTCACCTCCTGCAGCTCCTTGGCCACCGTTCGGTAGAACCGATTGAGTTGAACCAGTGCTTTCACCGGAAGCCGGTCGTAGGGCTCCTCGTTCTGCCCGGGCTTCTTGATGTCGTTGCCCACGCCCTTCACGGTCCGCGTGAACAGCCGCATCACCGGGGCCAGGACCAGGTTCGGACGGCGGACGTCGGCGTTGATAACGGCGGCGCCGGCGAGCTTGTCGGGATGGCGTGCCGCCATGTGCAACACCATCGCTCCACCCATCGACAAACCCATGGCCATCACCGTCGGGCATCGCGCGGCCAGATCGGAGAGGGTCGATTCGGCGCGGCCCTCCCAGTCTGCCATGGTCACATCCTCGAGGTCCTCCCACTCCGTGCCGTGCCCGGGAAGGAGGGGAGCGGCCACCATCAGACCGCGGCTGGCGAACTGTTCCGCCAGGGGACGCATCGAGGCCGGGCATCCGCTGAAACCGTGTTGGAGCCACACGCCGATAGGGCCCCCGTCGGCCGAGAAGGGCTCGCAGGCCGGTTTGACCTGCGTCACGGCACGTTCGGGGAGCTGAGCCGAGGGATCATCGACGGCGGGAGGGGTTCCTGAACAACTGGACCACGAGGAAGAGGGCGAACAATCCGGCCGCTCCCACAAGAGTCACGAGGATCCCCACGAAGGTCCACTCCAGCGGTCCGAACCCCACCATGTCACAGATTTCCTTTCCGGAGCGGGGCAGTTAGTCTATACAGACCGTAACCCCTGACCCGGTGCGAGGGTCTGAGCGGGGGGTGATCCTATGTACTGGTGGCTGATGAAATACGTGTTCCTCGGGCCCATCCTCCGACTGATGTACCGGCCGAAGGTGAGGGGCCTCGAGAACATCCCCAAGGACGGGCCGGCCATCCTGGCCGCCAACCACCAGTCCTTCCTGGACGACCTGCTGCTGCCCCTGGTCGTTCCCAATCGCAAGGTGGTGTTCCTCGCCAAGGCGGATTACTTCGACAAGTGGTACGTGCGGTGGTTCTTCAAGGGCGCCAACGTCATCCCTGTCAGGCGCGAGAGCCACTCCGCAGCTGAGGATGCGCTGCGGGCAGGAGTGAAGGCGCTCCGCGAGAACAAGCTGATCGGGATCTTCCCGGAAGGCACACGGTCACCTGACGGGCGGCTGTTCCGCGGGAAGACGGGCGTGGCTCGCATGGCCCTCGAGGCTCAGGTCCCGGTCATCCCTGTGGCGGTGGTCGGAACGTTCGAGTTGATGCCGTACGACCGCAAGGTGCCGAAGGCAGGACGGGTGGAGCTTCGGTTCGGCAAGCCCCTTCTGTTCGAGCGTCACTACGAGACGCCGGCCGACCGGTTCGTCCTCAGGTCCGTCACCGACGAGATCATGTACGAGATCATGCTGCTCTCGGGGCAGGAGTACGTTGACGAATACGCGTCCCGGGTCAAGGGGCAGCTGGCTCGGGCCGGCGGAACCGGCGAGAAGACAGGGGAGAGGACCGAGGGACCCGAGGCCGAGCCGGCCGCCGTCGGCGCCGAGCCGCGCTCCGACCACTCGCCCGGCTCAGACCAGGCGCCGTCCTCGTAGCGTCTTCATTCGAGGTCTTCCTCAGGCGGGAGGCTCGACCTGCGGTTCTCTATCCGAGACATCCAACGGAACGAGCGCTCCTTGACCGCGTGCTGCCGGCCGCCCTCCTGTTGCCAGCGGGCTTTGCACCTCGTGCAGAAAGGGCAACGCCCGGGGGTTACCACGATCACGATGCGTACCGATTCGCACACAGGACAACGCGGCATTCGTTTCCACTCCTTCATCGGATGGCGATTCCGCTCGGGGGCGGAATCAGGTTCCTTCGTACCCCGCTTCCCCACGAAAGGGAGAAAACGCCACAAGAAGATGTGGACGCCCTAGACCTCGGCTGCGGGCGATGCCCACCCGAGCGAGCGTTCCACGGCCCGGCGCCACCCGGCGTAGGCGTCACCGATCTCGGCTCCGCCATGAGGCTCGAACGACCTGTCGGCCTGCCAATGACCCGCGATGGCATCCAGATCCGGCCACACCCCTTCGGCCAGGCCGGCAAGGTAACCGGCCCCGAGGGCCGTCGTCTCCTGCACCCGAGATCGGACGACGGGAACGCCCAGGACGTCTGCCTGGAGCTGCAGTAGCACGTCCATCACGCTGGCCCCACCATCCGCCTTGAGTTCGACCATGGGGACCTCGGCGTGTTCCTGCATCGCTTCAACCACGTCCCGGGTCTGGTACGCCATGGCCTCGACGGCGGCCCTGACGAGGTGGGCCCGCGTCGTTCCCCTGGTCAGGCCCACGATGGTCCCCCGTGCGTAGGGATCCCACCACGGGGCGCCGAGGCCCGTCAGCGCCGGGACGAAGTACACCCCTCCGGCGTCGGTCACTGACTCGGCCAAAGTGCCGGCCTCTCCCACTTCGCCGATCAGGTTCAGGCCGTCGCGGAGCCATTGGATCGCCGCGCCGGTCACGAAGATCGGGCCCTCCACCGCGTAGACGGGTTCCTCGCCGGCTCCGCACGCCATCGTGGTGATCAACCCCGACCCGGACGGAGCCGGGCGATCGCCGATGTTCATGAGCACGAACGACCCGGTGCCGTACGTGTTCTTCGTCTGGCCGGGGTGGAAGCAGGCCTGGCCGAACAACGCCGCCTGCTGGTCCCCGGCCATCCCGGACACGGGGAGCCTCGCCCCGAGGAAGACTTCGGGATCGGTGAGGCCGAACCGGTGCGACGAGGGTCGGACCTGGGGGAGGATAGCTCGAGGGACCCCGAGTCGGCCGAGGATCTCGCCGTCCCAGTCCTGAGTGTGGATGTCGTACAGCATGGTCCGGGAAGCGTTCGTGCGATCGGTGGCGTGCACAGAGCCACCGGTGAGGCGGGCCAAGAGGTGGGAATCGACGGTGCCGAACGCCAGCCCTCCGGCGTCTGCCTTGCGGCGGGCTCCCTCGACGTGGTCGAGGAGCCACGCCACCTTCGTCCCGGAGAAGTAGGGATCGATGACCAGCCCCGTTCGATTCCGGACCCGGTCCTCCCAGCCCTCCTTCCGGAGGGTCTCGCAGAGGGGGGCCGTCCTCCTGTCCTGCCACACGATGGCGGGGTGGACCGGGCGGAGGGTCTCCCGGTCCCACAGGACGGTCGTCTCGCGCTGGTTGGTGATCCCGATACCAGCCAGATCGGAAGCATGGGTGTTCGAAGCGTTCAGGGCATCGGTGGACGAGACCAGAAGGGCTTCCCACCAGTCGTCCGGATCGTGCTCCACCCATCCGGGACGTGGGAACGACTGTGGGAACTCGCGGTACCCCTTGGCCAGGACGGCGCCGGTCTCGTCGAGCACCAGGGTGGTCACTCCAGTCGTACCGGCGTCGATGGCCAGGATGCGGGTGATTCGCGCGTACGGCGACATCAAACGGGATGGTATCGGAGGTGCCGGGCTCGGTTCCGCGGGCTCTCGGCGTCAGGACGTGGGGGACCAGTTGGGGTTGAAAGGATCACCGGTCGCGGTGACGTGGTCGTCGCCGTACCCGGAGGCCCCAGCCCGACGACCCGCTGGCCCGTGTCCCGCAGGGTCGAGGGGGATGTCGCAGCGCCCCGCCCTGGATTGGGGCCGAGCGCCAGTGCCGGTGCGAACGGAAGCGGTTGCAGCGTTCGACGACGGCTGCGACGATGCCGGTTGACCTCGTTGTGCGGCTTCTGCGCATCGTCGAAGGGGGCTCAGGACGGCTCAGGCTCGGAGGAAGCGGCTCGGGATCCTGTGCGGGGGTGGCCCGGCGCCGGGGATCAACTCGGTGATCTCGGCCGCCACCATCGAGGCGGTGAACTCCGGGTGGGAGGTCGTCGGGATCCTCGACGGGTTCCAGCACCTGATGGAAGGCTCGACCGAGTACCTCCTGCCCCTGACCATCACCGACGTCTCGCGGATCCACGTCCTCGGGGGTTCGATCCTGTTCACGTCCCGGGCAAACCCGACGATCCGCGACGATGACGCCGACGATCCGGACTGGCGGATGCACAACACGCTCAAGGCGCTGCGCGGCCTGGGGATCGATGCCCTGGTGACCATCGGCGGGGACGACACGGCCTTCTCCGCACAGAAAGTGGCTGAGGCGGCGGACGGCGCGCTCAAGGTGGCCCACGTTCCGAAGACCATCGACAACGATCTCCCCTTACCACGGGGCGTCTCCACGTTCGGGTTCCAGACGGCGCGACACGTCGGCGTCGAGCTGGTGAACAACCTGATGACCGACGCCATCACCACGAAGCGGTGGTTCTTCGTCCTTGCCATGGGTCGTTCGGCGGGCCACCTGGCCGTCCGGATCGGGAAGGCGGCGGGTGCCACGCTCACGGTGATCGCCGAGGAGTTCGCCGCCGACCGGCCGATCCGGCTGGATCACCTGGTCGACATCATCGACGCGGCGATGCTGAAGCGGATCGCCCACGGCAGACCCTTCGGCGTCGTGATCCTTTCGGAGGGGATCGCGCTGCGGATGGAGGAGGCCGACCTGAAGAAGGCCCTGCCCGACGTGGAGGTGGACGAGCACGGGCACATCCGTCTGGGTGAGCTGGACCTCGACGGGGTCCTGGCGGACATGGTCAAGGAGCGGTTCAAAGCGCGAGGTCGAAAGACGACCATCACTCCGAAGAACATCGGCTACGAGCTGCGGTGCGCCCCGCCCATCCCGTTCGACATCGAGTACACCCGGGACCTCGGGTATGGGGCCGTTGACTACCTGCGAACGCTGTTCGCCCAGGCCAGCTCGGACATCGGAGCGATGATCACCGTCCAGGAGGAGCGCCTCGTGCCGCTGCCGTTCGGCTCCTTCACCGACCCCGACACGGGACGGCCCCAGATCCGCGAGGTAGACATCGAAAGCGGTCTGTACCGCGTCGCTACCGAGTACATGATCCGTCTCGAGCGCGACGATCTGGAGGATCCGGAGAAGCTGAAGCCCATCGCCGAGGCCGCCGGCTTGACTCCTGACGCCTTCCGCGACCGGTACGGCTATCTGGTGACCGGCGAAGGCTCCCGCGGCTCCGGCTGACCCGGGTCCTATACTCGGGAACTCAGTGAGTGCCCGCATCGATCTTCGGTCTGACACCGTCACCCGGCCGACGCCGGCCATGCGCAAGGCCATGGCCGACGCCGAGGTTGGTGACGACTGGTACGGCGACGACCCGACGGTCAACCGACTCCAGGAACGGTGCGCCGAAGTCACCGGCAAGGAAGCGGCCATCTACGTGCCGACCGGAACGATGGCGAACGAGATCGCCATGCACGTCTTCGTTCGATCGGGACACTTGGTGGTGTGCGAGGCCACCTCGCACGTGGCGTCGGTGGAGGTGAGCTCGGCCGCGGTGCTGTCGGGCATCGCCTACCGGGGGCTCCATGGGCCTCGGGGCCAGCTGACCGCCGACATGGTGGGAGAGGCCCTCCAGCCGGACCCGTACAAGGTCCGGGTCGTGGACCTGGTCGCCCTGGAGAACACCCACCAGGTCGGCGGCGGCACGGTCATGCCCGTCGACGAGGTCCGTTCGATCCGCAAGCTGGCCCAGGAGGCAGGCGTACCCGTGTACATGGACGGGGCTCGGATCTTCAACGCCAGTGTGGCCAGCGGGACCCCGGTCGACGAGTACACAGCCGAGACCGAAGCGGTGATGTTCTGTCTTTCGAAGGGACTGGGCGCTCCGATCGGGTCCGTGCTGTGTGGCCCGGCGCCGTTCATCGAGGAGGCCCGGCGTATGAAGATCCTGTTCGGCGGGGCATGGCGGCAGGCCGGCGTGGTGGCGGCGGCGGGCCTGGTGGCCCTGGAGGAAGGTCCGAAGCGCCTCCACGAGGACCACGCGAACGCCCGGCGACTGGCGGGTGCGCTGGCCGAGATCCTCCCCGGAGCCATCGACGTGGACGGCGTGGAGACGAACATGGTGTGGGTGGACACCCGCGCCGCCGGCCTGGCCCCGCTGGAGGTTCGAGCTCAACTGGCCGAGCACGGCATCCTGGTCAACGTGATCGCCGGCCGCGTTCGGCTGGTCACGCACCGCGACGTAACGCCGGATGACGTCGAGGAGACCATCCGAGTATGGCGAAGGGTGGTCGCCGCGTTGCAGGCGGGGGAGTGAGGACATGAAGCTGTTCGGCGGTCCGAAGTACCCCGAGGAGGTCGCCGCACGCGTTCCTCCGGGGCAGCGGCTGGTCAAAGGATGGCCGGTGCTGCACTACGGGCCCATCCCTCGCTTCGAGGAGTCCACGTGGGACTTCTCGGTCACCGGCCTGGTCGAGAACCCGTTCACGGTTACGTATTCCGAGTTGAAGGCTCTCGGTCCTGCGAAGATCCCGGCGGACATGCACTGCGTCACGGGCTGGACGACGCTGGACAACGAGTGGGAAGGGATCCCGTTCAGGGTCATCGCGGAGACGGCCAACCCGAAGCCCGACGCGGCGTTCGTGGTCGCCCGGGCCGACCACGGGTACACCTCGAACCTCTCGCTGCAGGCGATGCTCGACGACGACGTCCTGCTGGCCTGGGCGAACAAGGGCGAGCCGCTGGCGCCCGAACACGGGTACCCACTTCGCCTCGTCGTTCCGAAGCGGTACGCGTGGAAGAGCACGAAATGGATCCGGTCGGTCGAGTTCTCCGCCTCGAACGATCGGGGGTTCTGGGAGGTTCGGGGCTACCACAACCACGCCGATCCCTGGCGCGAGGAGCGGTACTCGTACCAGGAGTCCCGGGAGTCGGACACCGAGCCCTGAGGCACCGAGGGGCCTGGCGCCTCCTGCGCCCCGGGTCAGGGTTCGCGCCGCGCGCCTCTCTCGCCGCGTGGTGACCGCCGCCGCGGTCCTGCTGATCATCGGCGGAGCCTTCGCCCGGCTCGGAGCGCTGATCCTGTTCGGGGTCGGCGGCAGTCTGGGCGGTCTGTTCGTCGTTCTCGGCCTCATCTTCCTGGCGGTGGGAACGCTTCAGCTCTACGCCGGGGTCCAGGTCCTGGGGCTCCGCGAGCAAGGGCCAAAGATCGGGATCGTCCTGGCCGGCGTCGCTGCGTGCTCAACCTGGTGTCGATCGCGAGGACGCCGTTCAGCTCGATCGTCGGCATCGCCATCGACGTGTTCATCATCTGGGCGCTGACCCAGAACGCCCAGTACTTCAGGGAATAGCGCTCAGGGAACCCCGCCCCTCAGGATCGTGGCGAGCTTCGCCGCGTCGATGTTGCCCCCCGAGATGACGCAGGCGATCCTGCCCTCCCCGGCCTTCCCTGCCAGTGCCGCCGCCACCCCCGAGGCGCCGGCGCCTTCGGCGACGACGTGGTTCCGCACGGCGAGCAGGCGAACGGCTCCGGCGATGTCGGCCACCGAGGAAACCAGGGAGCCGTCCAGCAGCCTGGTGGCCAGGTCGAACATCTCGGGGAAGACCTTCGAGCCCCCGATGCCGTCGACGAAGCTTCGCTGATACTCGACCTCGACCGGCTTTCCCGCGGCGAGCGAGGGAGCGAGCGGAGCGCCGGTCTCGACCTCGACGGCGAAGACCTTCGCCGAGGGCCTGAGCGGCTTGACGGCCGCGGCGATGGCGCAGGAAAGGCCGCCGCCTCCGTACGGCACGAGCACCGCATCGACGTCGGGCAGATCCTCCACGATCTCCACGCCGATCGTGGCGTTGCCGGCCATGACGTTGGGATCGCTGAACGGGTGGATCATCAGGCCCTCGACCCCTTCGAACCGCCGAGTGGCGAACACCTCCTGCCACGTCATGAACGGGACCGGGACGATCGTGGCGCCCAGGCGCTCGATGGCCGAAAGCTTGGCCTCGGGTGCGGTGTCGGGCACGACCACCGTGCATCGAACCCCGAGGTCACGCGCGGCCCATGCCACGCCCTGGCCCATGTTGCCGGCGCTGGCTGTCCAGATGCCGTCGCGAAGCGCGCCGGGATCCGCCAGGGCTACCGCATTCGTGGCGCCTCGGATCTTGAAGGAACCCATCGGCTGCATGTTTTCGAGCTTCAGCCAGATCTCCGCCGGGGCATCCTCCAGGTTCAGCTTCACCAGGGGAGTCCGTAGCGCGGAGCCCGCGATGCGCACCGCCGCCTCCCGGATCTCGTCGAGCGTTGGCGGTTCGTGCGTGGCCATCTCCGACGTCACGGTTGGATACCCTCCACAGCCAGGCGTCGCAGCGTGGCGATGTTCCTCGCGTGGTCCTCAAGCCGTCCCGGAGTCTCGCACAGCACCGTACAGCGGCGGACCAGCGGGTGGACGAGGATGGCCCGGAACCCGGCCTTCCCGATGTGTCCCTTCCCGATGTGGGTGTGGCTGTCGCGCCGCTGCCCCCAGGGGTACTTCGAATCGTTCGCGTGGATCAAGCGGAGACGTCTGGCCATGCCGAGCTTGCGAACCTCGTCGAAGCATGAGCGGGCGCCTTCGACCGTGTCCAGCCGGTAGCCGGCCGCGAACAGGTGGCAGGTGTCCGCGCACAGCGCAAGGCGTGCCAGTCCGCCGGCCGCGTCGAACAGCGCGCGCGCTTCAGGAAACGTCGACGCGACCGATCCCGTGCCGCCCGCGGTGAGCTCGACGAAGACTCTGGTCCGATCCGCTTCTTCGGCCACGGCCATGAGCGAGGCTGCGGCCGCCGCCAGTGCGTCCTCCCGAGGCGTCGTGGCCCCGCCCGCTCCGGCGTGGACCACGATCCCGTCGGCCCCGATCTCTTCGGCCAACGCCACGGTGGCCTGGGCCAGCCGAACCGATCGGCGTCGGAAGTGGGGGTTGGGCGACGCGATGTTCACCATGTAAGGGGCGTGGAGGACCAGTGTCCCCAGCCCCTGGGCGCGCCACGCCTCGCCGAACGCCCGGGCCAGCTCGGGGTCGGACCTCGGGTGGGCCCAGCCCCGTGGGTTCGACCCCCAGATCTGGCTGGCTTCGGCCCCGCACGCCCGCGCCGATTCGATCGCGCCCATGAGCCCTCCCCGCGTGGGGACGTGCGCTCCGATCTGCATCGAGAGATCCCGTCGTTGGGAGGGTCGCTCCTCAGGCCCAGATCGTCACCGTGTCGCCGACGTGCACGGTGGTGCCGGGATCGGGAGACTGGATCTTGACGACGGAGCCGTCGAAGGGTGCTCCAAGCTTGTTCACCTTCACGTGAAGCCCGAGATCCTCGAGCTTGGTCTTGGCCGCCTCGGTCTTCATCCCGATGACCTTCGGCATCTTGAAGGACTCGGGTCCCTTGGACACGACGAGGGTGATCTCCGACCCGACCGGCTGCTCCGTCCCCGCTGCAGGGTCGGTACCGATGGCGTCGCCCTTGGAAACGGTGGCCGAGAACTTCTCGGTCTGCGTGACCTCGAAGCCCTTCGCCTCCAGGGTCGCCTTCGCCACCTCGGCGGTCATGCCCTTCACGCTGGGGACCTCGACCGGCGCGGGACCGCGGCTGACGGTGATCGTGACCCGCTTGCCCTTCTCGAGATCGACGGTTGGTGTCGGGCTCTGGCGGATCACCGTGCCCTTCTTCACGCCGTCGTCGTATTCGCGAAGGACCTTCTTCGTGAAGCCGGCGTTCTCGATCGCTTTGATCGCTTGGTCCTCGTTCAGGCCCCGCACGTCGGGTACCGGCTTCAGCTCCGGCCCCAGCGACGGGACGAGGACCACCTCGCCGCCCTTGGGGATCCTTGCACCCGCGGGCGGCTTCGTCTCGAGGATGACCCCGACGGGCACGGAACTCGAGAAGCGGCCCTGGGCCGTTCGAACCTCCAGCCCGAGCGCGCGGAGGCGCGTCTCTGCCTGCTCGGTGGTCATACCGACCACCTTCGGCACGTGCGTGTAGTGGGGGACCGCGAACACCCACGCCGCCGCGGCCCCGCCGGCAAGCAACAGCAGCGTTGCGAGGAACGCCACTGCCCGGCGGTACCAGCGGGCCCGTCGTGCCCTGGGGGACACCGCTCGGGGGATGGTGACCGTGGTGGCGCGTTCCTCGCCGACGATCTCGGCCGCCGGGATCTGCCCGGCCAGCTCGGCGATCGGCCGCGACGGTTCGACGTCGCGGGAGGCCCGGACAAGCTCCTGGGCCAGGGCCCTGGCCGACTGGGGCCGGCGGCCTCGGTCCCGGTCGGTGGCGCCGGTCACCGCCAAGTCGAGCCCTTTGGGAACGCCGGACACGACCGAGGACGGCGTGGGGACCTGGCCGGACAGGTGCTGATAAGCGATGGCCAGCGAGGTCTCGCCGGTGAAGGGCGGCGAGCCGGTGAGGAGCTCGAACATCACCACGCCCAACGCGTAGAGGTCGGATCGCGGGTCGGCGGGCTCTCCCTGGATCTGCTCGGGCGAGAGGTACTGGACGGTTCCCGTCACTGTCCCTTCCGCCTGGCTGATGTAGGAGTCTGCGTACGCGCGGGCCAAGCCGAAGTCCGCCACCTTCACCACGCCGTCGCGGGCGATGAGGATGTTCTCCGGCTTGATGTCTCGATGCACGATGCCGTGGCCGTGGGCGTGGTCCAGCGCGGACAGGACGGGGAGGCAGACGTCGATCACCTGCCCGGGATTCAGGCGTTCGTACTCCGAAAGGACGGCCCGGAGGTTCAGGCCGTGGACGAACTCCATGACCATGAAGTACGTCCCGTCGGTGGAACCCCAGTCGTAGACCCCGACGATGTTCGGGTGGTTGAGGATGGCCGCCGCACGGGCCTCACGTCGGAACCGGTCGACGAAGCCTCTGTCCCCGGCGAACTGAGGGTGGAGGACCTTGACGGCCACTTCGCGGCCCAATACGGCATCGTGGGCCCGATAGACCTCGCCCATGCCGCCGGACGCCACCCTGGTGATGATCTGGTAGCGGCCTTCGATCGTGGATGCGATGACTGCCAAACGCCTAACTCCCGGGCGGGCCAACGGAGGCGGCCGGCCCGTGGGCCATTCTATGGGCGGGATCGCCCTCAGGCACGGAAGCCGGAACAGACCGCTGGATCGGACCGGATCCATCCCCAGCTCGCAGCAAGGGAAGCAACATGAGCGCCGTGACGAACACCCCTCCACCCGCCAGCACGTAGGCAGCCTTCGGCCCGAAGGCGTCGATCAGGGTGCCCGCGAAGAGGAACGACGCGGCCAGACCCAGTAGGAAGTTCGCCTCCAAGGCGCCGATCACGCGGCTTCGAACGGCATCCGGGCTCCTCCGCTGGAAGATGAGCTCGATGGCGATGTCGACCAGGCCGTCCGACATGCCACCCAGAAGCATCATGGCCAGAACGGGGGCGAACGCTGGCATCAGGCTGACGCCTCCGAAAGCGATGGCGGTCACGAAACTCCCGAACACCAGGGCTCGTCGCTCGGTGGCGGGCGTCAGCCGCCGGCCGGCCAGCGCACCTCCCAGCGCGCCGATACCGAAGCAGGTCGAAAGGAGGCCGAACCCGAACGACCCCACGTGGAACGACTCGGCCAACGGGAGTTCGGCCACGAGCACGCTTCCCACACAGACGGCGAACACCGCGAAGGCCACCAGCATCGTGCGAAGGACGCGATCACGCCAGATGAACAGGAACCCGGCACGCACGCCGCGGTGCTCGTCCTGGTCGGCCCGGCTGCCCGAGAACGTCGATCGGACTGAGGCCACGAGCCCCGCCGAAACCACGAAGGTCACCGCGTACAGGCCGAACACCATCGGGGCACCGACGGCGGCCACCAGCAGGCCGCCGAGGGCGGGGCCCGACAGATACCCGATGTTCGCCCCGAGGCTGATGGTGCCGTTGGCCCACGCCAGGTCGTCGGCCGGGACGAGGTTCGGGACGGCCGCGCTGGCCGCCGGGAAGAACGGCGACTCGGTGACGGAGGCCAGGAAAGCCAGGACGATCAGCGCCAGGGGCGACCGCGCGAACGCCAGCGATGCGAAGCAGGCCGCTCCCAGCAGGTCCGAAACGATCATCACCCGGCGCCGGTCGAATCGGTCGCCCAGCGAGCCGGCCAGCGGCGTGAGGATGCCCAGCGTGGCGAACGTCACCAGCAGGGCCGCCGCGATCCACCGCGAAGAACCGGTTCGACGGTAGATCTCGAACAGCAGGGCGGTCATCGCGGCCTGGCTGCCGGTGAGGGAGATCAGGCGCGCGGCCGCGATCCGGCGAGCGGCCGAACGAGATCGTCTCGATAGAGGAGTTGTGCTGATTGCCATGACACGCTCCGAGAGAGGTCCGATGGGAACTTCTGGGACCCCGGCTGGGTCCCTACCGTGCGCCCGGTGGGGCACGCGGCGGACCCCCTGAGACCTAGCGGAATGTGGTCATGGCGTGTGGGAAGTGTACACAAGGAAAGCGTTCCCGGCGGGCGCGCTAGAATCGGCTCGAACGAGACATACCGGGGAGCTCGGGCCACCGGGCTGAGAGGCCGGCAGGGGAGACCCGGCGCCGGCGACCCGCAGAACCTGATCCGGGTAACACCGGCGAAGGGAGAGTTGATCGTCATCGGCACCGAAAGCAACCAACCCGCGGATGGCTCGCTGGATCCGTTGGTCGTCGCTGACCGTTCGTTCCGATCGCGCTTGATCGTTGGGACCGGGAAGTTCGGCTCGTACGAGGTCATGCGGGATGCGCTCGAGGCCTCGGGCACGGAGATGGTCACGGTGGCCCTCCGCCGCGTGGACCTGGAGGCGACGGGAGGTCCGGACATCCTGGAGTTCATCGACCCGAGCCGGTATCTGCTCCTTCCGAACACGTCGGGGGCGATCGACGCGGAGGAGGCCGTGCGCCTGGCCCGGTTGGCTCGCGCCGCCGGGATGCCCTCGTGGGTGAAGCTCGAGGTGACCCCCGAGCCTCGGTACCTTCTGCCCGACCCGGTCGAGACCCTGAAGGCCGCGGAGATGCTGGTCCGCGATGGTTTCACCGTCCTGCCCTACATCAACGCCGATCCGGTGCTGGCCAAACGGTTGGAGGAAGCGGGGTGCGCCACGGTCATGCCGCTCGGCTCGTGGATCGGTTCGAACAAGGGCGTGAGGACCAGGGACGCTGTCTCGATCATCATCGAGCAGGCCTCCGTGCCGGTGGTGGTGGACGCCGGGCTGGGGGCGCCGTCGCACGCCGCGGAAGCCATGGAGCTCGGCGCCGACGCGGTGCTGGTGAACACCGCCATCGCCGTGGCCGGCGACCCGGCGGAGATGGCCGAGGCATTCCGGCTGGGCGTCGAGGCCGGCCGCAAGGCGCGCCTTGCCGCGCTGGCCCCCGAGCGCGAGGCCGCCGAAGCCTCGAGCCCCCTCACAGGTTTCCTGGAGCGCCTGCACACGTCGCAGGCCGATCCGGCCGTGACCTCACCGTAGAGGATGGGTCCGATGGAACGTGGATTCGCACCTCCCGAGCCTGGGGAGACCTTCGCCGACGAAGTTGCCCGGCTCCACTTCGACGAATTGCTTCGAGAGGCTCGGAGCGCGTCGCCGGGCCGGGTGGACCGGGCTCTGGCGGCGCCACCGCTGGAGCGGACCCTGGCCGACTTCGCGGCCCTCCTCTCCACATCGGCGTCGCACCGCCTCGAGGCGATCGCGGACGCCTCACGGAAGCTGACGGTGGCCCGGTTCGGCCGGACCATGCACATGTACGCGCCCATGTACCTGTCCAACGAATGCCTGACCACGTGCGTGTACTGCGGGTTCGCGCGGGAGCTGCCCATCGCCCGCAAGACGCTCTCTCCGGAGGAGACGTTGCGGGAGGCCCGGTACCTGGTGGATCACGGGTTCCGTTCGATCCTGCTCCTGACCGGCGAGCATCAGAAGCTGAGCGGGGTGGAGTTCCTGGAGGAGCGCATCCGTTTGCTGTCCAGGGAGGTGCCCTCGATCGCCATCGAGGTTCAGGTGTGGAGCGAGGACGAGTACCAAAGGCTCGCGGCTGCCGGATGCGACGCCGTCGTGATCTACCAGGAGACCTACCACCCCGAGACCTACGCCAAGGTCCATCTCGCGGGAAGGAAGCGGCACTACGAATGGCGGCTGCTGGGGCCGGAGCGAGCGGCGAGGGCCGGGATGCGGCGGGTTGGGATCGGCGCGCTGCTGGGCCTGCACGACGACTGGCGCTACGAGGCCATCGCCACCGCCGCCCACGCTCGGTTCCTGATGAAGCGATACTGGCGGACCCAGGTGACCGTGAGCGTGCCAAGGCTCCGCCCTTCCGCCGCCGGCTATCAGCCGGCCGATCCGGTGGCCGACCGCGACCTGGTCCAAATGATCTGTGCTCTTCGCCTGCTGTTGCCGGACGTGGGCATCGTCATCTCGGCGCGAGAAGCGCCCGCGTTCCGCGACGGCCTGTTCCGGATCGGCGTCACCCATACCAGCGCCGGGTCGCACACGGACCCTGGGGGTTACACCGAGCCGAACGAGGCCACCGAGCAGTTCGAGGTGGCCGACCTCCGATCCCCGGCAGAGGTGGCGAACCGGCTGCGTGAACTCGGTTACGAACCCGTCTGGGAGGACTGGGGCGCGGTACTCCCCGCAACCGAAGCGATGCTCTCGGGGCGCTGACCGGACAGCGCATGCACATCATCGCGAACGGCAAGCCCTACGAGGTGACGGGAGAGCCGACCGTGGCCTCGTTCATCCGGGCGCGCGACCTCGATCCTAAGTACGTGGTGGTCGAGCGGAACGGAGAGACGTTGGAGCGGGCCCGCTACGACCAGATCCGGCTCTCGGAGGGAGACCGGCTGGAGCTTGTCCGGGCGGTGGCGGGGGGTTGAGGGCCGTCTCGGATGAGGGCCAGGGGGAGTGGCGCAGGCGTCGGCTGGCCGAAGCGCGGCTCTACCTCGTCACCGGAGCACGGGAGAAGACCGGCGATCTCGAGGGGCTCCTCGACGCGATCCTCTCGGCGGGCGTGGACATCATCCAGCTCAGGGAGAAGGACCGGGAGGCCGGCGACCTCATCCGATGGGGCCGGGTATTCCTCGACGCAGCCATCAGGCACGACGCGTTGTTCATGATGAACGACCGCCCCGACGTCGCCCTGGCAGTCGGGGCTGACGGGGTCCACGTCGGGCAGAACGATCTCCCGGTGGGGTTCGTCCGAGACCTGGTCGGCCCGGACGTTCTGATCGGGCTCTCCACGCACGACCAGGACCAGCTTCGGGCGGCGCCGGTGGAGGCCGACTACGTCTGCGTCGGGCCGGTTCACGAGACTCCCACCAAGCCGGGCCGGCGGGCGACCGGGCTGGCCCTGGTGGGTGAGGCTGCGAAGCGGGAGCGTCGTCCGTGGTTCGCCATCGGCGGGATCGATGCCCAGACCCTGCCGTCGGTGGTGGCCGCGGGAGCCACGAGGATCGTCGTCGTCCGGGCGGTGACCGAGGCCAGGGACGCGGCTGCAGCGGTCGAGTCGTTGCTGGCCGGACTTGGACCGGCGGCGTTTGAGGGACCCCGAAACACGGATTGAGCGGGGGTGCCGCTGGTATCGTTCCCGCATGGCTGAAGCGCCGGAACGCGCCCCGGCGGACGCAGCCCGGTTTCGAGAGGCCCTGATCCTCTCCGGCCTGCTCTCCATCGCCCTCGTCCTATTCTACGCCGTCCTGTTTCCAATCGAGGGCATCCGCGTCCCCGCGTGGTCGGACGCCCAGACCTACATCTGGTGGGTTCGGAGGGCGGCTGTCCTGGGGCTTTCCGCATTCGGTACGGGCATGCGGCCCGTGACGGTGTCGTTGATCGCGACCCTGTCCACGCTGGTCCACGTCCCCGCCGAGGCCGTCGTCGAAGTCATCGGCCTCGTGCTGGCCGCCGCGCTCGGACTGGCGGCCGCCGCGCTGTCCGAGTCCATCCTGGGCCCCCATCGCTGGCGCTTCGTCCTCGTCGCCGTCCTCACCGGGACGTTCGTCTCCCAGTTGGTGAGCAGCTTCTTCGCCACGCTCGCGTTCGCCGCCCTGTTCGTGGCGGGACTGGCGTATTGCTCTGAGGGGCTTGCCGGAGGCCGGCAGACGGTGTTCGCAGCGGCGGGAGTCCTGTTCGGGGCTGCCGCCCTCGCCCATCCGGTATTCGGAGGGTTGGAGGCCGGCCTCCTGATCGGGGGGCTGGCGGTGCTCGCCGTTCGTGGCCGGTCGGGTCCGGCGGCCGATCGAAGAGGATCGCGACGGTGGGATCCGCGTTGGTCCGGTTGGGCGATGGCGGCAGTACTCGCTGCCGGCGTTCTCGGGTTGGGGCTGCTTGTGGGGCGATCGGGCTCCGGGCCCCCTCTCGACGTGTCCGCGGACGCCGTTCTTCGGCGGCTCGGTCTGAACTCGCTGTTTCGCAAGACCTATCAAGACACGCTTTCCGCCTACCTGCCGGTGTTCCTGCCCACCCTTGGGGCCGCCGGGTTGGCGCTCGCCTTGACCCGGAAGCACGGATGGGCGGCTCCGCCGGTGCGCTGGATCTTCGGGGGGATCGCCTCGCTCTGGGTGGCCGTGACGGTGCTCGCCATCCCGCTCCTGGTCCTTGGGCTTCGCATCCCCGCGCAGCGTCTGGTCGCGTTGTGTCTGCCGCTTGCAGTCGTGATCGCTGCCGGTCTGACCGACGGCGTGGCGCGGCGCAGCTCCCACCGCCGTCCCTCAGCCGTCGCCGCGGCCGGGGTGCTGATCGCGGCCGTGGCCTTCCTCGTCCCGAGGTACTGGATCGCCTGGGAAGCACAACGGGCGAACTCCGCCAGAGCCGTGGCCGATGCCCGAGCCGTCGGATCCGTCCTGGCGCGGCAGCCCGAAGGGACCCCGTTGGTCTTGGTGGCGAACGACGTTCGCGACGGCCCTTCGTTCTTCCGCATCACCAGGCTCGCCAGCTACCTGCGGGACGGCGTGCCGCCCGCGCGGGTGCCGGACGTCCACGTGTTCGTCGGAACCCCTCGTGACTTCCTGGCGGGGCGGCCGACGCTGGTGGGGAAGCAAGGGCGGGACCGGATGGCCGTCGACTACTGGAACCGCATCGGGGCGGTTCTCGATCGACCTGCCCTCGCTGTGGCCATCGGGTCGTTCGATGCAGGGGCTTACCGGGAGGTTGCCGCCATGGCCGGGCACATGGCCATCGCACCCGGCGTGGTCGCCTTGCCGGGGTTCGCCGGCGTCACCAGCCAGCCGTCGCCGGCTTCGGCGGCACTCACCTCCGCCGGGGCCGGGCCGCTCTCCCCCTGGCTTCCCGTCTGGCTCGGACCCCTGCTGGTGCTCGCCCTCGGCGCCGTGGGATGGCCCTGGGTCGCGGCCACGCTCCCCGACGCGAACCAGCGGGTCAAGGCAGGGCTTGCTCCGGCTGTCGGGATCGCCGCCCTGTCGTTGGGGGCGGTCGCCGCCGACTCGGGGGGGGTCCGGCGCGACGGGTGGGGCGCGCTCGTGGGTCTCCTCCGCGCCGGCGGGGGGGGCCGGGTGGCCCACGTCGCTTCCCG
>JBKPGU010000115.1:0-4934 GCA_046729535.1 Actinomycetota bacterium | reverse complement strand
GTGGTGGCCGGGGCGGACGCACACCCCGGACTGATCGAGCACCTGGGCCAGATCGTGCGGGTGGATGTCCCGGTACCAGAACGAAACGGCGCCGCCCCGCTGGTCGACGTCGGTGGGCCCGAAGACCTTGGCCCCGACCTCGGTCAGTCGCTTGATGGCGTACGCGGTGAGTTCCTTCTCATGTTCGCGAACCGCCTCCATGCCGATGTCCTCGAGGTAGTCGATGGCGGTTGCCAGGCCGATCTCCTGGGCGATGTTCATGGTTCCGGCCTCGAACTTGTGCGGCGGCTTCTTGAACGTGGAGTGGTCGGGGAAGACCTCCATGATCATCTCCCCGCCGCCCAGGAAGGGATCCATCCTCTCCAGCATCTCGGGCTTCCCGTACAACCCTCCGGAGGCCGTGGGGCCGAGCATCTTGTGCCCGGAGATGGTCAGGAAATCGATGTCCAGCTCCGTCACGTCCACGGGGTTGTGCGGGACCAGCTGCGCGCCGTCCACCACGACGACCGCACCCACCGCGTGGGCCGCGTCGGCCAGGTGGCGGAGCGGGGGCATCGTGCCCAGGACGTTCGACTGCCCGGTCACCGCCACGACCTTGGTCCGCCCGTTGATCAGCTCGTCGATGTCGGAGAAATCGACGGTACCGTCCTCCGACAGCTGGGCGAACCGCAGGCGCGCTCCGGTCGCCTCCGCCACGAACTGCCAGGGCACGATGTTCGAGTGGTGTTCGACCTCCGACAACAGGATCTCGTCGCCCTCCCGGACGAACTTCCGCCCGTAGCCGTGGGCCACGAGGTTCAGCGACTCCGTCGTTCCCCGGTTGAACACGATCGACGAAGGCTCCGGAGCGCCGATGAACCGAGCAAGCTTGGCCCTGGCCGCCTCGAACATGGCCGTCGCCTCCTCGGCCAGCTCGTACACGGCGCGGTAGAGGTTGGCGTTGTGGTGCTCGTAGTAGTCGCGGACGGCTTCGATGACCCGCCGGGGCTTCTGGCTGGTGTTCGCGCTGTCAAGGTAGACGATGCGCTTCCCGTGCGATCGTCGCTCGAGGATCGGGAAGTCCTTCCGGATCCGCTCCACATCGATCGCTTGGGTCTTCTGCGCCACTTCCGCCACCTTTTGAGGTTTGATCGAATCCTAGGCCGACGGCCTCTCGGGCGCCTCCGTCACGTTGGCGTCGACGCCGAGTTCCTTTCGAAGCCCCTCGTACCCCTTCTGCTCGAGCTCGTGCGCCAGCTCGGCCCCGCCTGAAAGGACGATACGGCCGTCCATCATGACGTGGATCTTGTCCGGCGTGATGTAGTTGAGGATGCGCTGGTAATGCGTGATGAGCAAGACCCCCAGGTTCGGGCCGATGAGCTGCTGCACGCCGGTGGCCACCGCCTTCAACGAGTCGATGTCCAGCCCCGAGTCCGTTTCGTCGAGGATGGCGATATCCGGCTCGAGCACGGCCAACTGCAGGATCTCGTTCTTCTTCTTCTCGCCCCCTGAGAACCCCTGGTTCACGTAGCGTCGAACCATCTCTTCCTCGACCCCCAGGGTGTCCATCTTCTCCTTGAGCCGCTTGCGGAAGGCCAGGGCGGAGATCTGGTCGGCCTTCACCGCCGTGTACGCGCTGCGCAGGAAGTTCACCACCGAAACGCCGGGGATCTCCGTCGGGTACTGGAACGCGAGGAACAACCCCATCTGGGCCCGCTGGTCCGGCCTCAGCTTGGTGATGTCCTGGCCCTTGAACAGGATCTGGCCTTGCGTCAGCACATGCCCCGGCCGTCCCATCAGGACATTGGCCAAGGTCGACTTCCCCGACCCGTTGGGCCCCATCAGGGCGTGGACCTCACCTTGGCCAACCACCAGGTCGATGCCCTTCAGGATCTCCTTGCCTTCGACGGAGGCGTGCAACCCCCTGATCTCGAGGGTCGCCGTCCCGGTCTTCTCCAGCGTTGCCGCGGTCTGGGCCATTATCGGTCCTCCAGTTCGATCAACAGTTTCTCCCCTTCCACCTTCACCCGGTACGTGGCCACCGGGACGGTCGCGGGAAGCGTTCGGGGCCGCCCCGTACGGAGGTCGAACGTCGAGCCGTGCCGGGGGCACTCGATCGTCTCGAAGTCGGTGTCCACCTCGCCCTCCGAAAGCGACGATTCCGCGTGGGAGCAGATGTCGTCGACGGCCAGGAAGATACCGTCGCCGAGGTTGGCGACGGCGATCTCGATCCGGTCGGCCACGAACTTCCTGGCTTCGCCCTCCGGGATGTCGGCCGTCTTCCCGACCTCGATCAGCACGTCACCTGCCCTCCGTGCCTTCGTCTTCTTCGCGGTCCAGCTCGGCCTGGATGGCCCGCTCCAGCCCGGCCCTGATCTCGGGCAGCGTGACGCGGTCCAGGACCTCCTGCAGGAAGCCGGTCACGATGAGCCGCTCGGCTTCCTCGGCGGAGATCCCCCGGCTCTGGATGTAGAACAGCGTGTCCTCGTCCACGGGCCCCACGCTGGCAGCGTGGCCGCAGCGCACGGGGTCGTTCGACAGGATCTCGAGGTTGGGGATCGAATCTGCCTTGGCGTGCTCGGACAACAGGATGTTCCGGTTGGTCTGGTATGCGTCGCACTTGTGGGCGCCCTGGCGGATGATCACGGTCCCCGAGTAGATCGTGCGCGAACGCCCTTTCAGCACGCCCTTGTACAACAGGTCGCTGGCCGTCTGGGAGCCGAAGTGATCCTGGATCGAACGGTGGTCGAAGTGCTGGTCGCCGGTGGCGAAATAGACCCCCAGCATCTCGCTGGTCCCGCCGTCTTCGTTCAGGAGGCTCTCGACCTCAGCCCGGGAGAGGGTGGCCCCGAACGCCACTCCCAGACTCCGCAGCTCGGCGTCGCGCTCCACCCTGGCCCGCTGGACGGAGAGGTGGGTCACCCCCTGGCCCCACTCCTGGAGCGCCACGTAGCGAAGGCGGGAGTTGGGCCCCAGATACATCTCCACCACGGCGTCGGACAGGACTCGCTCGAGGTCGGGCGAGGCGTAGCGGTCGATGTAGGTGAGGTCCGCGCCTTCCTCCAGCACGATGACCGTGTGCGGGAAGACGGCCAGCCCGTCCCGGTCCACGTACACAAGGGACTGCAGCGGGAGCTCGACGTGGATGCCCTTCGGGACGTGAACGAACGTGCCGCCGGTCCGGAACGCCCCGTGCAGTGCCGTGAACTTCGTCCTGGATGTCGGCACGAGATCGTGCAGCCGCCCCTCGAGCAGGTCCGGGGAAGAGACCGCCGCCTCGTCGATCGAAGTGAACAGCACCCCAGCGGCGACCTGGGCGGGATCAAGGTGGCGCGTGATCACCGTCGAGTTGTGCTGGATGAGCAGGCCGGCGCGGTCCCCGATGTTGCCCGCGGCCTCGAGGATGACCGGCTTGACCTCATCCAGGTTCAGGGCCGCCGGCTCCTCGGCCAGCGGCGAGAATGGCGAGAGGTCGAACTCTCGAAGGTCCGTATAGCGCCACTCTTCGGTCTCCGGGGAGGGCGTGGGGAGGGTGACGAACTCCTCGAAGGCCCGCTCTCGCAGCCGTCCGGAGCCGCCCGCGTCGCGCCGCGAAACGACCTCCAGCGCGTCGCGGTCGAAGCCCGTCTTCGTGCTCGTTTCGGCCATCGGAGTCCCCTTGGAGCGGCCGATCGGCCGCCGGTGAAAGTCTATCAGCGAGGTCGGATTTGCCCGCCCGACCGCGCCGGTCCCACCCCTTCCCCGGGCCAACAGCCCTCCTCAGAGGGCCCGCCCGGCTTATCCTTCGAACGAGATGGACCTGCCCACCGGGACGATCACGTTCCTGTTCACCGACATCGAGGGGTCGACCCGACTGCTGCAGGAGCTCGGCGACGACTACGCCGCGGTCCAGGATGACCATGCCCGCCTCATGCGGGAGGCGATCGCGGAGGGCGGCGGCATCGAGATCCGCACCGAGGGAGACTCCTTCTTCGTCGTGTTCCCCTCCGCGACGGGCGCGGTCCGGGCTGCGGCCTCCGCGCAGGCGGCATTCGCCTCGCACTCGTGGGCCCACGGGCGGCCGGTACGGGTTCGCATGGGCCTACACACCGGCGAGGGGCGCCGGGGCGGCGACGACTACCTCGGGATCGACGTGAACCGGGCGGCTCGCATCGCCGCGGCGGGCCACGGAGGCCAGGTCCTGGTCTCGGAAGCCACCTGGGCGCTGGTGGCCGACGCGCTGCCGGACAGCATCTCTTTCCGGGACCTGGGAGGGCACCGGCTGAAGGACTTCGACAAGCCGCAGCGCCTCTACCAACTGGTGATCGACGGGCTTCCCGCGGACTTCCCGCCGCCCAAGAGTCTGGAAACACCGACGAACCTCCCGCCGCAGCTCACATCGTTCGTGGGCCGGGACAAGGAGATCGAGGAGATCAATGCCTTGCTGGAGTCATCCAGGCTGGTCACGCTGACCGGGGCCGGCGGGTCGGGGAAGACCCGCCTGGCCCTCCAAGTAGCCTTCGACCTCCTCGACCGCTTCCCCAACGGGGTGTTCTTCGTGGATCTATCCCCGATCACCGAAGCCCATCTCGTCCCCAGCGTCATCGCCGCCGCCATGCGAACCGGTGAGATGGGGCCCCGGCCGGTGATGGAAGCACTGGAGATCGAGCTCCGACACCGAACAGCCTTGCTGGTCCTCGACAACTTCGAGCAGGTCATCGAGGCCAGCGACGTCGTGACCCGATTGCTGGCCGCGGCCCCGGCGGTGCGGATGGTGGTTTCCAGCCGAGGACCCCTTCGGATCCGCGGCGAGCAAGAGTACCCGGTGTCACCCCTCGAGCTTCCCGATTCACGCGAGCTTCCGGGGCCGGAAGAGCTGACCCGTATCGAAGCGGTCGCTTTGTTCGTCGAACGGGCGACGGCGATCGATCCAAGGCTCACGTTGACCCCGGAGAACGCCTCCACGGTCGTTGAGA
>JBKPGU010000114.1:0-15927 GCA_046729535.1 Actinomycetota bacterium | reverse complement strand
GGCTGGACCTTCCACGACGGCACTCCCGTGACGGCGCAGTCCTACGTCGACGCGTGGAACTGGACGGCCCTCGGCAGCAACGAGGCCATCCTCAACTACTTCTTCGAGCGGGTCGAGGGATACGACGCGCTGAACCCTGAGAAGGGGAAGGCGACCACCGAGCAGCTGAGCGGGCTCAAGGTTATCGACGACACCACGTTTCAGGTCACCCTGACCGCGCCGTTCAGCCAGTTCCCGATCCAGCTGGGGTTCGACGCTTTCGACCCGCTTCCCAAGGCGTTCTTCGACGACCCCGAGGCCTACAACGAGCAGCCCATCGGGGACGGTCCCTACATGATGGACGGGGCGTGGAAGCACGACGACACCATCAACCTGAAGCGATATCCCGCGTACCGGGGGACGCCAGGTCTGGCCGACGAGATCAAGCTCCCCATTTACACCGCCACCGACTCCGGACCGGCCTACGCCGACCTCCAGGCCGGGAACATCGACATCGATCTCATCGGGTCCGACCATTTGCAGCAGGCCCGGAGCGACTTCCCCGACACGCTCCAGGAGAACCCGAGCTCGATCTTCCTCTACCTCGCCATCCCCCTGTACGACCAGCGGTTCCAGAACAAGTTCCTGCGCCAGGCCCTCTCGCTGGCGGTCGATCGCGAAGCGGTCATGAAGGCTGTCCTCATCGCGGAGACTCCGGCCGACTCATTCGCGGTCAAGACCGTCGCCGGGTATCGTCCGGGCTCGTGCACCTACTGCCACCTGGACGTGAACCTGGCGAAGCAGAAGCTGGCCCAGGCAGGTGGGTGGCAAGGGACCCTGACCATCAACTTCTACACCGACCAAACCCTCGAGCAGGCCATGGAGGCCGTGGCGAACCAGTGGAGGCAGAACCTCGGGATCCAGGACATCAGGCTGAACCCGATCAATCCGAACTCCTACTTCGACGTCGAGGACCAGAAGAAGATGACCGGGCCCTTCTGGGACGCCTGGAGCCAGGACTACCCCAGCATCGAGGATTACCTCAGGCCCATCCATGGAACGAACGGCGGCTACAACTTCACCACGTACTCCAACCCCGCCTTCGATGACCTGTTGGCGCAAGGCGACAGCGCGCCCTCGATCGATGACAGCATCGCAAGCTACCAGCAGGCGGAGGATCTCCTGGCCGAGGACATGCCGATCATCCCGTGGGGTTATCTGGGGTTCAACGTGGCGACCAGCCCGAACGTCACGAACGTCCTCAAAGCCGGGGCCTTCGATCTGGTGGCGCTGGAGAAGGTGCAGGTCGTTTCGTAGGGTAGGGCAGGAGGCACAGGAAGTCCGAGAGGCACCGGCATGACCCGCAGCTACTGGGTTCGGCGTTTGCTGATCGTGGTGCCGGTGCTTCTGGGGACCACGTTCGTCATCTTCGCCATGGTGTTCGCCCTCCCCGGCGACCCGATCCGGCGACTCGCGGGGAGCCACCGGATCTCTGAGAGCACCTACCAAGAGCTCCGACACCACTACCACCTGGACGAGCCCCTCCTCATCCAGTACGTCGAGTACGTGAAGGGCCTGGCCCACGGCGACCTCGGAGAGACGTTCCGCGGCCAGAGCGTCTCCTCGATCATCGCGCAGCGGTTCCCGGTCACGCTCCGTTTGACGCTGGGGGCGTTCGCGGTGGAGGTCCTGCTGGGCCTGGCCGCAGCCTTCGTCGCGGCCTTACGCCGTGGAACCTTCCTGGACGCGCTGATACTGGTGACCACATTGCTGATGATCACCATCCCCGCCTTCGTGCTCGGGTTCCTCGCCCAGCTGACCTTCGGCGTCCGCCTCGACTGGTTCCCGGTGGCTGGTGTTCAGCAGGGGTGGATGAGTTATGTCCTGCCCTCGCTCGTCCTCGGAGTGGGTTCGGCGGCCGCCGTCGGTCGCCTCGCCCGGGGGAACCTGCTGGACAACCTCGGCAGCGAGCACATCAAGGCGGCGACGGCACGGGGCATCCCCCGCCGGCGCGTGGTCGGCCTCCATGTCTTTCGGAACTCCCTGGTTCCGATCGTAACCATCCTCGGGCTGGATCTGGCCATCCTCATGGGCGGAGCGCCGATCACCGAGACCATCTTCAATCTTCCAGGCCTTGGACAGCAGCTGGTGTTGGGTATCCAAAACGAGAACGGGCCACTCGTCGTTGGACTCGTCACGCTGGCGGCTCTGGTGTTCATCTTCTCCAACCTTCTGGTGGACCTGCTGTGCGCGTACCTCGACCCTCGGATCCGCTATGGCTAGCCAGGTCGGGATCGGACCGCCGGCCGGAGCCGATCCGGCCACCTCGCCGGTGCTCGGCCGCGACGCCACCCTGTGGGGCGACGTCCGGAAGAAGCTGCGACGGGATTGGCGCTTCATCCTGTCGGCGGGGCTCATCCTGCTCTTCCTGGCGATGGGCCTCTTCCCCGGTCTGTTCACGAGCGCAGATCCGAGGGATTGCGACATCCTGCAATCGGCCCTCAAGCCGAGCTCGGAACACTGGTTCGGAACCGACGTCCTGGGCTGCGATTACTACACGAGGGTCATCTACGGGGCCCGGACCTCGCTGATCGTCGGGCTCACCACCGCCGGAGTCACCGTCCTGATCGCCATGGTGCTCGGGTCCATCGCCGGGTACTACGGCCGGGCCCCCGACGCCGTGATCTCCCGTTTCGCCGATGTGTGGTTCTCCATCCCCACCATCCTTGGAGCCCTCCTTCTCCTCACACTGCTCCACGGTGGCGGGCCGTTCCAGGTGGCCATGGTGCTTATCCTGTTCGGCTGGCCAGACCTCACTCGGCTCGTTCGCGCCTCGGTGATCTCGGGAAGGGAACGGGGATACGTTCGGGCAGCCAGGGCCATGGGCGCCTCCGACGCGCACATCTTGGCCAGACACATCCTGCCGAACGGGATCGCGCCACTGTTCGTGTACGGCGCATACGGCGTCGGTGCGGCCGTCGCCGGCGAGGCTGCCCTGACATTCCTCGGGGTGGGCCTTCGGCTGCCGACGATCTCGTGGGGGCTCCAGATCAGCATCGCCCAGGATCGGTTCTTCGACAATCCGCATCTGCTGTTCTTCCCCGCTCTGTTCCTGTGCCTGCTGGTGGGGGCGTTCGTGCTGCTGGGAGAGACGCTGCGCGACGCGCTCGATCCGAGGGCCTTCGGTCGTGGCTGACGACGGCCATCTCCTGGAGGTTGAGGACCTTCGGGTTCAGTTCCGGACCGACCGCGGAGTACTGACGGCCGTCGACGGCATCAGCTACACGCTCGACCGGAGCGAGGTGCTGGCGATCCTGGGGGAGTCGGGGTCGGGGAAGACGGTCCATGCCCGGGCCATCCTGGGCATCCTGGACAGCCCTCCGGCGATCGCCACCGGGGCGGTTCGTCTGGAGGGCATCGACCTCTTGGGGCTGGACGACGACGCGATGTACGAGTTCCGGGGCGAACGGATCTCGATGCTGTTCCAGGACCCGCACACGGCGCTCGATCCGGTCTTTTCGGTGGGGGAGCAGCTCGTGGAGCTCCTCCGGGTCCGGCGGAAGCTCTCGGGCCGGCGCTCTCGGGAGGTCGCCACCGAACTCCTGGAGAAGGTGGGCATCAACGCCCCTCTCGAGCGTTTGCGCAACTACCCCCACGAGCTCTCCGGCGGCATCGCCCAGCGGGTGATGGTGGCGATGGCCATCGGGCTCAACCCGGTGGTCCTGCTGGCCGACGAGCCGACGTCGTCACTCGACGTCACCGTGCAGGCGCAGGTGCTGGAGCTGCTGGCGCGGTTGATCGTGGAGTCTGAGATGGGGCTCGTCCTCATCACGCACAACCTGGCCGTCGCGGTCGGCTTCGCCGATCGGATCGCCGTGATGTACGCGGGCAAGATCGTGGAGACGGGCCGGGCCACGGCCGTGTACGAGCGGCCGTTGCACCCATACACGGGCGGCCTCCTTCGTTCGATCCCCAGCCTCCAGAGCCGCCAGGATCGGCTTCAGGCGATCAAGGGCAGCCCTCCAAGCCTGACGCAGGTGCCGCCTGGATGTCCCTTCCACCCACGGTGCCCGTTCGCCATCGACCGCTGCCGCGTCGAGGTTCCGGAGCTGATCGAATGGCTGCCCGGCAGGTTCGCGGCGTGCCACCGGGCGACCGAAGTCGAACCGTGAGCGTGGCAGGCTTCCCACCGGAGGTGTTGCTCGCCGCCGAGGGCGTGGTGAAGCACTTCCCAGCGGGTCGAGGGCTCGTTCGGAACCGGGGCCAGATCCATGCCTTGGACGGGGTGACGGTGGAGCTTCGCGCGGGAGAGGCCCTCGGCATCGTCGGCGAGTCCGGATCCGGCAAGACGACGCTGGCCAACCTCCTCATGCTGCTGGAGCGGCCGACGGCCGGGCGCGTCACGTACCTCGGCCGCGACATCTCCACGTTCACGAAGGACGAGAGGAAGGTGTACCGACGGCAAGTGCAGATGGTGTTTCAGGACACGGTCGGGGCCCTCGACCCCCGCATGACGATCGCCGACATCATCGGCGAGCCGTGGCGTATCCACTCGGGCGTCGTCCCCAGACGCGACCGGCCGGCCAGGACCCGCGACCTCCTGGCCCGCGTGGGCATGAACCCCGACCTCGTCGACCGGTACCCCCACCAGCTCTCGGGCGGTCAGCGCCAGCGCGTCGGCATCGCCCGCGCCCTGGCGCTCGAGCCGAAGGTGCTGATCTGCGACGAACCCGTATCTGCGCTCGACGTCTCGATCCAGGCCCAGGTCCTGAACCTGCTGAAGGACCTCCGAGATGACTTCGGCCTCTCGTACGTGTTCATCGCCCACGATCTCTCGGTGATCAGACAGGTGGCCGACCGCGTCGCGGTGATGTACCTGGGGAAGGTCGTGGAGATCGGCGACGAAGGGGAGGTCCTGCTTCGCCCCTCACATCCGTACACACAAGCCCTTCTGTCGGCGCTGCCCTCGCCGGAGCGCGAAGACATGCGAACTCCGCGGATCGTGTTGGCCGGCGACCTGCCGAGTCCGACGAACCCGCCGAGCGCGTGCCGGTTCAGGACCAGGTGCTGGAAGGCACAGGAGTTGTGCGAGCGGGAGGAGCCGGCGCTGATCGATCGCGGAACGGGCCACCCGGCCGCCTGCCATTTCGTCGAGGTAGCGGAGCGGGTGACCGGAATCGAACCCGCGTAACCGGTTTGGAAGGCTGGTGAATCGGGCCCCTCTCCCTGCGACGGCCGCCGACCTCTCGGTCCGTGCAGATTCGGGGCTCGTCGGGTCCGTTACGATGCACCGCGAGCTGAACGTGCGCGGCTCCGAGACGAACCATCCAGGCGAACGATGAAGCCGGCAGCTCGACGAGCCGGTCGTGCGGCATGCTTGGCTGTGGGGGTCGCCCTGGTCGCCGCCAGCCTGGTTGAGGTCCGTCGACCGGGGATCCGCCCTTGGGAGCAAACAGCCTTTCGTCTGGCGAACGGGGCACCGGAGGGGTGGCGAGCCCCGGTACGCATCGTGATGCAGGCGGGGACCTTCGGAACCGTGCCGGCCTCTGCCGCGGTTGCCGCCCTGGCCGGACGTCGCCGGTTGGCGCTCCGGCTGCTCGCCGGGGGTGTGATCGCGTGGTTCGGCGCGAAGGCGATCAAGCCCGTGGGAAGCCGTCAGCGCCCGAAGCAGGTAGTCGAAGGGGTTCGGATCCGCGAGGGGATCGCCGGCGACCTCGGGTGGGTCTCGGGGCATTCGGCAGTGGCGACCACGCTCGCGCTAACCGCCGTCGATGATCTCCCCGGCTGGGCCCTGCCGGTCCTCGCCGGGGTCGTGGCCACGACCGGCTTCGGACGGATGTATGTCGGGGCCCACCTTCCCCACGACGTCATCGGCGGGGTCGGGCTGGGGATGGTGATCTTCGCCCTGCTCCCGCCAGACGCCCGGCCGAACGGCTATTTCAGGTGAGCCCGGCCTGCAGGGACGCGAAGAACAACGTGACAAGCGCAACAACGCCAACCAGGGCGATCCCCATGGTCGTCAGGCGCCTCGCGCTCCATCGCTGGACGGAGACCGGCGTTCGGGGCGGTGCCAGCTCGCGCAAGCGTTCGAGGAGAGGTCTGCCATCGGCTTTCATCTTCGAGGACAGCTCGCTGGGGATGGTAAGCCCATGCGAGGCCGCCAGTCCTTCGGCGATGTCATCGGGCGTGAACGCGCGCGTCGCGCGGGCGTAGACCCGATCAGCATCGTTGCGAAGCGACAGCGTCATGAGCATGTTGGCTAGGTCGACCGCCTGTCGCCACGGCGAAGGTCGGATCTCGAGCGCGGAGACGTCGACCAACTGCAGGTGCCCGTCGCGAACCAGCAGGTTCGCGGGCTTGATGTCGCGGTGCGCCACGCCGACGTCCCAGAGGGTGCGCACCATCTGCACGCCCTCGTCGATGACGACGTCGTCGACCTCGGAATCGCCAAGGTTCTTCGCACCCTCGAAGAACTCCGTGACCAGCATGTACTCGGTGTTTGGGGAGAGCTCCACCACGCCGTAGGTCCTGGCTACGGCGACCCCGCTGTCCCGGAGGAACCGCAGCGCGTAATCCTCCGACACGGCCAGACGGCGGACGGAGCCGATCGGGGTCTCATCCTCCAGCTGGCCGTAAAGGAGGGTCCGCCCCATCCTGTACCAGCGGTCGGCCCGAACGTGTCCGGTCGAGTAGATCTTGCCGAACACCCGCCCGCCCTCCTCGAGGGTCATGCGGAGTGGCGACGAGCCGCCCGAACCCTCCAGGCCGAATGGCTCCACCATGGTCACCACGAGCCCGAGCTGGTCGGACATGGCGCGCACCACGGCCCGCCCGCGGTCGCCGGAGAGGTCCAGGTGCGCGGCCTTCCCGCCCTTCCCGTAGCTCACAGGAAATCCGCTGTCCGGCACCAGCCCCCGAAACGCCATGGCCGCCACGGCCGGGGCAAGCACGGCCGAGTACGCCATGGAGACCGGATAGCCGGTGGCGAGATACAGGCCCGCCAGGATGACGACCACCAGCACGGCCGCTGATCCGACCCGAGCCCACCGGCGCGACCGGCCCGGCGGGAACAGGACGAACACCCCCGAGAACAGGGTGATGGCGAGGGCCGAGACCGGCTTCGACGGGAACGAGTACGTGGTGGTTGGCACCAGCGCCCGGACCGTAGGCGGAGGCAGCGAGACGAACAGGACGATGGTCACCACCCAGTCGGTGACCGCCAGGGTGGCCAGGAACACGACGAGGTGCCGGATCCGCCGGTACACCAGCAGCATCACGACCACGGCGCCCCGCAGCGCCATCACCGCCGTGAACGAGGTCAGAGCGTCCACGACCTTGGCCGCGCTGGTCAGACCGGCCGATCGGAGATCGGCGAAACGGTCGAGGATCTGTTGACCCGCCGTCCCCACGACGTCCGAGCCCCGGATCGCCACGGCGATGGTGGCGCCGACCACCAGCACGGCCGCCAGCGTCCACGCCGCCACTGAAAGCTGCTCGGTCGGAGGAAGCATCGGTGGCTCGCCCGAGGGGCGACGCCGACGGCGCGTTCGCGGCGCTGGCTGCGGGCCGGCCACGCGCGCGGCCGCTCCTGTCACGGAACAGCCTTCGTGGTGCGTGCCATCATCTCGTCCCCCGCACAGCGAGAGGGTCCGCCAGGGTCCCCTCGGACGCTTCGCCATCGTGCACCGCACATGAGTCCACTCGAACTCGCCCCGGCAGGATACTCGCGCGCCGGCCCTTCGACGGGAAGTTCCCCGCCCGAAAAACGAACGAAGAGATGAGGACGAAGGCACGGGCAAGAAGGCCCGGTGACCTCCGGATACAAGTCCCCACCAGCGGAGCGGGTGACGGGAATCGAACCCGCGTAACCAGCTTGGAAGGCTGGAGCTCTGCCACTGAGCTACACCCGCACGCGGTGCGTTCTCACTGTAACAGCAGGGTCGGCCTTGCCGGTACCATCGCCGCTGTGCGCATCCCGTTCCGGCTCGTCGATGTGTTCACGGACCGCCCGTTGGCCGGGAATCAGCTCTGCGTGATCCCCGAGCCGGTCGACCTCGGCGATGAAGAGATGCAGGCCGTCGCGAGGGAGATCGGCTTCTCGGAAACGACCTTCGTGACGGACGCGTGGGGTCACCGGTACTCCATGCGGATCTTCACGCCGGCCAAGGAGTTGCCGTTCGCCGGGCACCCCACGCTGGGAACCGCGTTCGTGTTGGTGGCCGAAGGATCCGTCCAGACGCCCGTCACGCAATCGATCCCGGCCGGCGAGGTGGAGGTGGAGGTGGATGTCGGGGCGGGGTTCGCCAGGATGCGACAGTTCCCGCCCCGCTTCGGGCCGTTCGTGGACGATCGGGAGCGGGTCGCTCGCGGCGCGATGCTCACCGAGGACGACCTTCAACCGGATCTGCGACCGCGAACGGTGTGGACCGGTCTCAATCAGCTGATCGTCCCGCTCCGCGACAGCGGGTCCGTCGTTCGAGCCCGTCCGGACCCCGAGGTGCTCGGGCCGCTCCTGGCCGAAACGGACACCGACACCTTCTACCTGTTCGCCGTCACCGGGGACGACAGGGCGAAAGCGCGGATGTTCGGTTCCGACGTGGGGATCGCGGAGGATGCGGCCACGGGATCGGCCGCCGGACCGCTGGGCGCCTACCTCGTGGAGCAAAGCGTCATGCCGGCCGGTCTCATCACCGTCAGCCAGGGAGCCGAGATCGGCCGCCCCAGCACGCTGTTCGTCGACGTCGGGTCGGACCAGAGCGGGTGGAGCGTCCACGTGGGCGGTGGTGTGGCGAAGGTCGGGGAGGGCTCGTTCGATCTTCCCCTCTGAGGCGTTCAGTCGGGGCCGGCGAGCTTGGCCAGGCTCGCCGGCGACGGTTGCATCTCCCGCCACAGATCGCCCCGCTCGGCGAGGATGACCGGGACGTTCTTGATCGTGAAGTCCTCCGGTCGGACCTTCCTCAGGTCCTCCCAGGCGACGGGGAACGAGACCGTCGCGCCCTCCCGTGCCCGGGGCGAGTAGGGGGCGACGATGTGGGCCCCCGGCGCGTTGCGTCCGACGTCCAGGAACAGACGGCCTCCCCGCTTCGCGATGCGGAACTCGCTGGTGGCCGCGTCCGGCGCGGCCCTCTCGATCCTGGATGCGAGTTCGACGGCCACGCGTCGGACGACGCCGTAGTGGTGACGGCGCCGGATGGGGATGTACAGATGGATCCCCTTCGAACCCGACGTTTTCGTCACGGCTCGCAGCCCGGCCTCCGCCAGCACGTCCCGCGCGAGGAACGCCACATCCACTGCGACCTTGAATCGGTCCGGTGGCGGATCGAGGTCGAATACCAGGAAGTCGGGCTGCTCGATCCGGTCAACCCTTGAGAGCCACGGATGGAACTCGATCGAGGCCTGGTTCGCCAGCCACATCAACGTGCGCTTCGAGTTGCACAGGGTGTAGCTCACCTCGCCCCGAAGAGACCCGGGGGACGGAAGCTTCACCGTCTTGACCCAGCCCGGCGCGTACTTGGGGGTGTTCTTCTGGTAGAAGGAGGGCCCGCCGATGCCGTCCGGATAACGGATCACGGTCAGTGGCCGGTCGCGAAGGAACGGGAGCAAGTAGGGACTCGCTGCATCGAGGTACTCGAGCAGGTCGCCCTTCGTGTGGCCGGTCTCCGGCCAGAACACCTTGTCGAGGTTCTTCACCTCCACGCCACCAGGCATGGGTTGAGGTTATCGGGCGGGCGCGTCACCGGTTGGGAGCGGCGGGTCCGTCCGGGGTGGACCTACAATGACGGTGCGGGGCGTGGCGCAGCTTGGTTAGCGTGCCTGCTTTGGGAGCAGGAGGTCGGCGGTTCGAATCCGCCCGCCCCGACTGGGCCCCGGCGCCCTTCCCAGCGTCCAACCTACTTGTTCAGCAGATGCGCGCGATCCAGGCTCAGCGGGAGCGGGGGAGCGTCGCGGATGGCCACCCGTGGCTGGGCCTTCGGCCGCGGCGCAGGGGGCTTCGGCGCCAGGGCCCTCACCGCCGCCAGTTCCATCCAGTCCTCCGGCCCCGTGGTACCGAAGTCGTACAGGCTGGCCCCGATGACCCCCTGTCGCAGGGCGGTTCGAACGTACGCACGAACCTCTGAGCCCGACGTGTTCTCGGCCAATCCTCCATTGGCGTGGATCGGAGCGCCTCCGGTGCTTGCCGAAAGCAGGTCGAGGGTGGCCCTCGTGTAGCCAGCGGCCTGGGTCGGACCCTTGGTCCGGAAGGTGAAGTACCCCATCGGCACGAACACGTCGTACAGGGACGAAAGCTGATCGAACGGGAAGCCGGGCCAGTACGTGGGGATCAGCTGCATGGCGTACGGCGAGGGCACGATGGCCGACAGGGGATAGGCGGAGCCGACGGCCGCCCGGACCTGCCTCGACAGCCGCAGCATGCGAGCCGTTCGCAACTTCGGATCGCGAAGCTCCGGGGATTCGATGTCCAGTCCGAAGGAATCGAACCGTTGCCCCGTCGATGTGGTGAATCCGATGGCGGCCAGGCATCGGGCCAGATCGCGGTCGAGCGTTCGGACGTCGGGGACGTACCAGGCCACGACCTTCATCCCCTCGCGATGGGCGGCGTCCACATACCTCGCCACGATGGCCGGCTTGTACACCTTGCGATCGATCCTCCAGTTCCCCGTCTCCAGGAACAGGGTCCGTACACCGTGGGCCCGCATGTCGGCCACGATCGCCTCGGGACGTCGCCACAACGCTCGGTCGTACATGTCCACCCATGTGGCCAGACCCCGATAGGCGTTCAAGGAAGGGCGGCTGGCCGCTTCAGCCGGATCCGCTCTGGCGGCAGCGAGGCCGGACGCCAGCAGCAACAGGCCGTAGAGCATCGAACGAAGGCGGGGAAGGGACGATGTGTTTATCACGGCGGACTGACCGGACCTCCTCGAACGATGCCTCGGGCGATCCCTCGGCAGGGGCATCGGCCATTTTCCCATCGCGGTCAACGGTGACCGACCGACGGTGTTGCTCGGGTTGGTTGGAGGAGCGAGCGTCTTCCTCACGCCTGAGATCGCCTGAAGGAATCTCTCGATCGAGGGCAGACGCCCGCTTCGCCGTTGAGTAAGGTGAGTGGCTCGCGAGAGTAGGTGGGCCCGTCACCACCATACGTACATCTGCGTACCGAAAATGAGTGGAAGTTCCAATTCCGCGGGGATCGCCCCGCGGTGATACTCGCCCCATCGGTGAGGAGCGTGAGCACCGCCGCTTGTGGGATGGCCCGCAAGCGGTTTCGCTGTGGGTGAGGCGGAACGACGGCCTGAGTGGGCGCGATCGCCGCAGACGGTAGCGCCGTAGCACAGAGAGGTTCGTTAGGGATGAGGCTTCTGTCCAGGGAAACGGACGCCCCGGCGCGGCCAACCTCGAAGCCTCGCCGGCCTTCCTCGCATCGCCGCCGCCGGCCGAGAATTCCGATGGCCGTAGTGTTGCCCTTGGCGCTGGCCGCCGTCTTGCTCGGGGCGTTCCGGCTGGCCCGACACGGGGCTCTCCCGAACCTCCGCCTGTCCGGCTTCGCGGTGGGGGGATTGGACCAGGGAGAGATCCGCAGGGTTGCCGAGATGGTGGCCACCAGACGGGCGGAGCAGACGGTGACCGTCGTCCGGCCGACGGATGGTACGGTGGCCAAGGCAACGACCTCCGCGACCCGGGAAGACCTCGGGTATCGCGTGGACGTCGAAGCGACCGTCGACGAGATCCTCCACCGAGGGCGGCAGGGCAATCCGGTGGCCGCGCTGACCGATCAACTCCTCTCGAGCTTCCTTTCGTTGAACGTGCAGCCGATCGAACGCGCCGATCCCCGCGTCTTCGATCAGTGGTTGTCGGAAGCCGTTCGTGAGCTCTCCACCCCTGCCCGCGAAGGCGACCTGATGTTCGACGGGGCAACGGTTCAAGAGGTCGACCCCGCGCCCGGCCTGGGGATCAGGGCAGACGAACTCAGGGACCTGGTTCAGGACGGTCTCCGAGGGGACGGCCCCGTAACCATCACCCTCACCGCGGTGCCGGTTGCGCCAAAGATGAACATCCAGGCAGTGAAGGATGCGCTGGCGGAAGCCCGGTACGCGCTGTCGGCCCCGGTCCGCCTGCGTCGGGGCAAGCGATCGCTCGAGTTCACGCCCGAGCAGATCGGCCAGGTGTTGGAGGCCGACCCAGTACTCAGGGCTGGACGTCTCGTGCTCGAGCTCGTTGGGGATCCTGCGCAGATGAGGAAGGTTGCGCGAGATCAGATCCACGAGGTCGAGATCCCGGCCGTTGACGCCCGGTTCATCGCCACAGGCGATGGCGTGAGCATCGTTCCCTCGAAGAACGGGATCGGGTTCGACTCGAAACGGGCGGCCATCGCACTCGTGCACGCGGCGTTGTCGTCCGACCGCAAGGCGAAGATGAAAGGCTCGGTGATCAAGCCGGACCTCAGCACGGCCGAAGCCCGGGCCCTCCGGATCGATGAAGTTGTGGGGAGCTTCACCACGTATTTCACATGCTGTCCGCCCCGGGTCACGAACATCCATCGCATCGCCGACCTGCTGGACGGAAGCGTGGTCAGGCCAGGCGAGGTGTTCTCCGTCAATGCCATCGTGGGGGAGCGGACGCCGGGGAAAGGGTTCGTGCTCGCGCCCGGGATCACCGAGGGCCAGATCGTCGACCAGTTAGGCGGTGGGATCAGCCAGTTCGGAACCACGATCTTCAACGCCGTGTTCTTCGGTGGCTATCAGTTCGTGGAATTCCAGCATCACTCGTACTACTTCACGCGATATCCGGCGGGGCGGGACGCCACGATCTCGTGGACCAGCCCAGATTTCGCGTTCAGGAACAACTCCAAGTTCGGGGTCTACATCGACACGTCGTACACCGACGAGTCGGTTTCGGTAACCATCTTCGGCCACAAGGGTTTCGAGGTGGATGCGGTGACGACCGGGCCCTACAACTTCACCGACCCCGCAACGCAGTGCAAGGTGAAGAAGTCCTTGCCGAAAGGGACCGTCAACGTGACGCAGAGCGGGAGCCAGGGGTTCGACATCCTGGTCAAGCGGGTCTTCACGTACCCGGACGGGGCCACTCGGAGCGAGAACTTCTTCGCGCACTACAAGCCGGAGCCAGTGATCGTGGAGTCGAGATCGTGCTCCGGGCCCCTTCCGGGCTTCTCTCCGTCACCTTCTCCTTAGCCCCATCACACCCAGAGCGGCTGCCCTCCGGGGCTGGCGTCGCTCAGACTTCCACCGGCCCTCCGGACCGCCAGTACACCCCCCTCTGCCGGGACAGGAAGCTCTCGTCCACCAGGTACCGACGAAGCGTGGCGTAATCGTCGTGGAACCGCCTCAGGGTCTCGTTGACCTCGCGCTCCGGATACCGCACTCCGACGTCGAACTCCAGGGCGAGGCGGGTGAGCACGATCCGCCGCTTGGACTGTTTCGCTGGCAGCTCTCGCAGCCGCCCTCCTCGAAAGTAGTTGCGGAGGACTGCTTCCTCCTCCTCGTCGACGGCCCCCGGGGCGAGGCCCGCATCACGCGAAGGGCCGACCTCGGTTGCCGCCCGGCGAAGCGCTTCGGGATCGAACCGGTACGTACGACGGTCTGCTCCCGGCCGGGCCAGGCCGACCGCAGCGAGCCGGACGAGGTGTCGCCGGACGCGTTGGACGGGCATTTCGAGGTCCTCGGAGAGCTCGCCAGCCGTCTTCGGTCCGGATGCCAGGGCGCCGGCCACGGTCAGTCGCTCCGTGTCAGCCAGGACCCGGAGGAGATCCTCGGGCGCGGCGCCAGGTTGGTCCGGTGTCCGGTCGGTGCTCATCGCCCCATCCTTGCATCTCGAGCCGCAGCCGGGCGACCATGGGGACTGTGAGTACGCCTCGCATCTTCGTGGTGCCCCACACGCACTGGGATCGGGAGTGGTACGAGCCGTTCGAGGGATTCCTGGCTCGCCTGGTCGACATGATGGACAAGCTCCTGGACATCCTGGACACGGACCCCGGGTTCCGCCACTTCCACCTGGACGGGCAGTCCGCGATGATCGACGACTACCTCACGGTGCGCCCCGAGAAGGCGGCCGACCTCGAGCGGCACGTCCGAGAAGGGCGGCTGTCGGTCGGCCCGTGGTTCACGCAGATGGACGAGTTCCTGGTCTCCGGTGAATCGCTGATCCGGAACCTGGCATGGGGGATGGCCCGTGCCCGGGAACTCGGGGCCCCGGTGGTCGCCGGATACCTTCCCGATCAGTTCGGGCACGTCGGCCAGATGCCCCAGATCCTGTCGAACGCAGGCATCGAACGAGCCGTGGTGTGGCGAGGCGTGCCGTCGACCATCGACCGGACTGCGTTCTGGTGGGAAGCGCCCGACGGCAGCCGGGTCCTGACCGAATACATGGCCTTCGGATACAGCGTGGGGTGGGCGGTGGGGGCTGCGGAGGACCGGAAAACGCTGGCCACGGCGCTCCGGCAATCGCTCGAGCTCATGGCGCCGATCTCCCCGCGGTCGGATCGGATCCTGGTCATGGCAGGATCGGATCATCAGATGGCGCAGGCCCGACTCGCTCCCCTCCTGAAAGAGGTGAACGCGCGGGACGACCTTCGGGCCGAGATCTCGTCGCTGGCCGACTATCTCGATACGCCGGATCCCGAAGTCCTCTCGGCGTGGGCTGGGGAGCTGCGGTCGGGAGCCCGGGCCTACCTCCTACCCAACGTCTATTCGAACCGCGTGAGCCAGAAGCGTCTCCGGGCTCGAACCGAAGCACTTCTGGAGCGATGCGCCGAACCGTTGGCGGCGTTGGTCCCGGGTTCGACGTGGCCGGAGGATGACCTCCGCGAGGCGTGGAGGTTCCTGCTCTGGAACGGCGCCCACGACTCGGCATACGGCTGCTCGGCGGACGAAGTGGCTCGGACCGTCGACGGACGCTACCGGGCGGCCGGGGACCTGGCCGCCGCGGTGGCCAGGCGAGCGCTCGAGACGCTGGCGGGTCGGGTCGGCGAGGCCGGGCCGCTGTGGTTCAACCCCTCGCCGTTCCCACGCGGTGGGGTCCCGGGCCTGGGGTGGGCGGTCGTCTCCGATCCGCCGGCCGAGACCCCGGTTCCGGTCGAGGCGGTCGGCTCCACCTTCCAGGTGGACGGTATGAGGCTGGAGCTGTTCGATGACGGGGACATCGGCGACCTCTACACGTTCTGTCCCACGCCGGAGTGGCCTCCTCGGGGCCCGGAGGCGGTCCGGGTCGATGGGAACCAGGCCGTCGCGTTCTTCCCCGGCATTGTCGTTCAGTTCCGGGCGTTCCGACGTGGCGGCGATCCGTTCGTTCGGCTCGAGGGCACGATCTTGAACCAGCGCCCGGATCATCGCCTCCGCTTGCACGTGGGGCTGGGCGGGACCGCCGACGGATCGATCGCCGTCGTCCCATTCCAGCTCGTGGAGCGAGGCCTTCGTTCGGAAGGCGGGTTCGAGCCGCCCTGTCCCACGTGGCCGGCGCGGGGAGCGGTGATGGCCGGTGGGACGGCGATCCTGCAGGAGGGCGTGTTCGAGTACGAGGTGATCCCCGACCCCGGCAGCCTGGCCGTCACCCTTCTGCGTTGTGTCGGCACCATCAGCCGGGGAGCCATGGCCACGCGGCCCGGCCCGGCCGGCCCGGACATCGCCACGCCGGAGGGTCAGATGATCGGTGAGACCGGGTTCGCCCTGGGCCTCCTTGCTGGAGCTCGCCCTGATGACCTGCTCCCCACGTGGGAGCGATTCGCGCTGCCCCTGATGCAATCCGAGGCACGCGGTGGAGGCGACCTGCCGGCCAGCGGAACGCTCCTGGAGGTGACCGGTGCTGAGCTCTCCGCGGTCCGGCGGGTCGACGACCACATCGAAGTCCGCGTGTGGAACCCGTCCGCCACAAAGCGTCGGGCCGGCGTGGCCGGACGCCCGTTCGAACTGGGTCCGGCACGGAAAGAGACTATGA
>JBKPGU010000113.1:0-8721 GCA_046729535.1 Actinomycetota bacterium | reverse complement strand
CGAGAGTCGTGAGCTGCCGGAGTGCCGCTCCCTCGGTTTCTTCTTGCAGGGAATATTCGGGCCCGATCACAGACCTTTCGACGGTGTCGAGGTTCCAGGTCTTCCCCGACAGGGCTTCGAGACAGGCGCGAGCTCTCTCGTCTTCGATCCCCCCCAAGCGCTCGAGCAGAGGCGTGAGAGACGACTTCGCGTCGTCCGCCAGCTTCCGTCTCTCCTTGGCCGCTTCCTTAAGACGAGCCTCGGCGACAACCAAGTCCTCGAGTCCGAGGATCGCGGAAAGCGCGTCGTACAGCGCGGAAGGACCAGCGTCGAGCATCGATCCCAACTCGCTGTAACTCAAGAAAGGACGGTACATATCGACAGCGGCGGCCCACCCGAGATCATCGATGGTCGAGGCTTTGGAACCGGAAACCGTGACCAGCGTCTCGGCCTCCTCCAGCTTCGCCACCGGAGCCCAACTACGAGAGATCAACGTCTTGCCTTTCGAGCCTTCCAACACGAACTCGGCATCGATGCGCGCATCGGCGTGGTGAAGGTTGCGCCACCCTTCCTTCCAAATGGCCGATCGGGTACTCCACCGACTGTTGTTGCCGGTAAGAAGAAGCTCGAGCGCCTCGGCGAAACTAGACTTGCCGCTCCCATTTCGACCCACCACGAGTGTCAGGCCTGGGCCCGGTGAGATCTCCAGGGTCGCTGCCGGTCCCACGCCGCGGAATCCCTCAACCCGTATCGACTGAAGAAACGCTGGGTAGCGACCATCGACAGTCTCGGGTCGGAGTCGAGTCTCCCCGGGAATCGCTTCACCACCGAGAGCCTCGGCGAGCGCCTCGTCGCTGCGGCAAGCGGCTGTGATCATGACCCGCGCCTGCTCCCCGAGTTTCTTGTCCTCGTCGAGCCGAGCCTGGATGATGTCTTCTAGAACTTGCTCCACTACGCCTCCTAGAAGGAGTAATCCTAGGCGTGCACTGCTCGATGCGCGTGTTGTGCCACGCCGGCCCGGTGGTCTTCCAGAGGGTGACTACTTCGGCCGGACCGTGAACATCGCCGCGAGGATCCCCGAGTACGCCAGACCTAGCGAGGTACTCCCTGAAGGGCACAGAAACCAGCGATCATCGCCTCAGCAAGCGGTTTCGTAGGATCGGGCCTCGTTCTCGGGGGAGGTTCCGTCCGTGCTCTCGGGTCCTGATCCGGAACCGCGACTCGAAGTACTCAGGTCCATTCGACGAGGTCTTCCGCACCGAGGGGCCTGAAGATCATCAAAACGCCGATCCGGGCACCGAAGCCCACCGAGGCCTTGAGCTAAGGACGCCGGACCCCCGGCCTGATCCGGCTCCATGGCAGGCCGAGGGCGCCCGCGGCCGAAAGTGGGACGTCCTAGGTGGCCTCATTCATGAGTACGACCTTGCCGCTTGAGGAGGATCGAAGGCTTGTGTGCCCTTCAGGCATCCAGTCCAGCAGAGGCATTTGAGGGGACCGTGCGATGGGCCCGGGAATCGGCTGGGAGTCCGGTTCAGTCGGTTCGGAGCACGACCAACCGGTCGGTACCGGACTCGGCGCCCCACACCTCGCCCTCGCGACCCAGCAGCTGTCGGACCTCGGCTCCCTTCGAGGGAAAGGGGAAAGAGCGGAAGCGCTCGGCTTGAGGGTCGAAGCGGACCAGGGCGTTGGCGCCGAAGTCCGTGACCCACACCACGTCGTCGCCGTCGACGTAGACCGCGTAGGGCTGGGGGTCGGACCCCGGGAGACGCCATTCTCGCCACGACCGGCTGACCGGATCGTAGCGGGCAAGGTTTCCGGCGAACCACTCCGTGACCCACAGCCGGCCATTCGAGTCGCTCCAGGTACGGCGTGCCCCACCTCCCACGGTGGGCGTGTCCACGATGTCGAGACGGCCATCGGAGGACGAGATGCGTCCGATGTAGCTTCCGGCCAGCGAGGCCAACCAGACCGTCCCGTCGGGCGTGGAGGCGATCCCGTACGGTCCCGGGCCGCGGGGTGCGTCGAAGACGGCCACCTTCCCCGAGGTCGGGTCGACGCTTCCATACACGCCGCTCTGGCCCGTGAACCACAGCAGGCCGGCTCCGTCGAAGGCGGCTGTATTGAGGTTCGCCGGCCCGGGCCGTGCCGGCAAGGGGAAGATCGACAGATCGAAAGTCTCCGGATCAACCCGCACGATGGCATCGAGCCCGCCGTCGATGACCCATGGGGCCCCATCGGGTCCGACGATGACGCCGTGAGGGGCTGAACCCTCCCCCAGGGCGATGTGGCGGGTCCGGCCGGTCGCCGGATCGAGGACTCCGAGCTCGCCCGATCGTTGCGCTGTGTACCAGACCCGACCGTCCGGCGCCGGGGCGATGTCATGAGGATGCGCGCCGCTGGGGACGGGGAACTCGCGGAACGAAAACTGGTCGGCGGCTGGTGACCCCCTGGGCGAAGGACCGCTCGGGGTGGCTACCCCTGGCGTCGTCTGGACGCCTCCCGTGGAAGTCGTGGCTGTGCAGGCGGTCCCGATCAGCAGGCACCCGGCGAGGAGGGCCAAGGTGGTCGAGGAAGGATGCTCCAGCATGATCGGATCAAGTCTGCCATCTGGCAACCGTCTGCCTTTCCTTTCTGATAGAGAACCGGCTGGAGTCAGCCTCACTGGAGTCAGCCTCACCGAAGTTAAGCCTGTTCCCTGGGTTGGAAGACGAGTGCGCGGCCGGACCTCGGTGGAGTGGAGGCAACGTGCCGGTCGAGCGCGGATCTTTGCCAACTGATAGCTTGCCGTCTTACGTGGGCCTAAGGGGGATTGTCGATGAGCCCTTGGCGTCACCGCGCTCGGGAACTCGAAACGGCCTTACCCGCGCCGCCGAAAGAGGGAGCGCCGTTGCCCGGAGGAGAGGCGACGGGCGGCCAAGAGCATGAAGGTGGGCCCAAGGCCGAAGCGCCGGGTTCGGCGGGAAAGAAGGAGATCGCGATGACTCGTGGAGAGGACGGTTCCGAAGCCTCTGTGGTCGGGAAAGGGGCAAAGATCGAGGGCACGGTGATCGCAGCCGGCTCGCTCCGGGTCGATGGAGAGGTGAAGGGTGCGATCAGGGCGAAAGGCGACGTCACGCTGTCTCCCGAGGGCCGGGTGGAGGCGAGCATCCAAGCGAAGAACATCAACATGGCCGGGGAGGTACGAGGTGACCTGGCCGCCGAGGGGGACGTCACGCTCCCGGCCAACAGCCGCCTGGAGGGCGATCTCCGCGGTCGGAACATCGATGTGGGCGGCGTGGTCAAGGGGAGCATCGAAGCAACGGGCAGGGTTCAGCTCGGCCGCCAGGCACGAGTCGAAGGGGACATCACCTCGAAGAGATTGGCCATCGAGGACGGAGCCGTGTTCTCCGGGCGCTCGGTCATGGGGGATCAGAAGGCGCCGCCGGCCGAGCCGACGATGGCGGCAGCCTCCGCGGATCGGCCGCACGTTCCACAGAGATCGGGTGAGGCGCTGACCCCGACCCCGGGTCAGCCCTGAGCCATCGGCTGCTCGAATCTCTGGCATGCGCGGGTGCGTTTCGGCTTACGCGACGAGCTGCAGGTTCCCTGCCAAGCCGATCTGGTCTCCCCCCACGACGATCGCCCCATAGATCCCCGGCATTTCTTGGAGCAAGTCCAGCGCGGCCCCCAGAGAACGACGGGCGATCGTGGCCGTGGCCGCGGCGCCGCCCGCGTCGGCGAGGATGCAGGATTCGGCCACGACGGCCAGGATGTCCGCGCCCCCGTCCCTCCTCGCTGAGGGGCGGATCGCGGTATGGATCCCAATGGCCCCCACCTTCCGGGGAACGACGAGGGCGAGGTTGCGCACCCCGGGAAGGGCGAGACGGCCCTTTCGTCGCGCTAGCACGAAATGGTCGCCGCCGCACGAGGCCCTGACTTCCTTCAGTTGGCGGGCCAGGGCCGACCCCACATACTCGAGCAGGGCTCCCTGCAAAGTGTATGCCGGCCCGACCCCCGCCAGTGCTGAAAGCCTGGCCATGTCTCTTACGATGGGCGGGGCGTCCTGCGGCACCGACCTCACCTGCCGGGCCCGCCGGAACTCCGGGTCCCGCGTCGCGTAGGAGTTCAGCACCTCGGCGAACCTCAAGGCGGCGACCCGCGCTTCATCGGAGACTTCCCGCCGGGCGCGGATCCGCAGGAACCAGGCATCGGGACCGACCTCGATACGAACCCCCGTCTCCCGGACCGGCATGGCCTTCTCCACATGATGCTGACGCTGGGATGCGCTCGCGAAGAGCTCCGGACCAAGGCTACCTCCCTGGCCAGCACCGGTCACGGTGGTGGGCTCCTACGATCCACGCGGGAGAGCGCCGTCCACTCGGCTCCAAGCCGCACGACTCCGGCTTGAGGCTGGAGCAGGCCAGCATCCGCATCCCAGCCCAGCTCATTGACGTTCTCCAGACGGGCGGAGGCGCTGGAACTGCCCGGGTGAGAGACCGACCCTCCTCTTGAAGACGCGGCGGAAGTAGCGGACGTCGGCGAATCCGACGTCCATGGCCACGCGCTCGATCGGCCGGTCGGTAGAACGGAACAGCATGCACGCCCGAGCGATGCGCAGGCGATGGATGCGTTCGGTGGGGGTCTCGTTGAACGCTTCTCGGAAGGTTCGGCCGAGGTAGTCCGGATTGCACGCCAACTCGCGAGCGATCCGGGCCGTGCTGAGATCCGGGTCGGTCAGATGCTGGGCGATGAACGCTGCCGCTCGTCGTGGCAGCCGGATGCTTGCGGCGCGGCCGGAGGCCGTCGAGGGCTCCAGCAGGATCTCGGCCACCAGGAGCCGCAGGTAGCTGTCGGCGGCATCCGGCGTGAGGATCGCCGCCTGCTGATCTTCGAGGAGCTGCTCGAACAGGATCTGGACCCGGTCGGGACGGGCGAGCAGCCCAGACCGTCGGCCTCGCTGCACGTGGCGGAAGATGTCGCCGTTCTGGTGGCCGAAGACTACCCAGAAGAACCACGTATCTCGGTCCATAACGTCGTGGCCGTGGTGTTGCCGTCCGGCCTGGAGCAGGACCCACTCGCCCTGGCGAACCGCGAACTGTCGGTCTTCCTCCGCGATCGGCAGCATCCCCAATTGGACGACGATGAGCTCATGAACGGGCAGGACCCGATCCGCGTGCCGACGGTCCAACTCCCTCGTGTGCACGCCCACCTCGACGACCGGCGCCATCAGGTCGGAATCGTACCTCTATGCGTAGGAGCACGCCCTCGTTCAGGGCGGCAGAGCCGGATACGCTCTGGGTCAGGAAGGTCGGAATTGGGTCTGATGGGAGGCGGGAGATGCTCAACAACCAGGAGATCGACCAGTTCCACCGCGACGGGCTGCTCGTGTTACGGGCGGTGTTCGACGGGGAGGAGCTCGATGCACTGCGGCGTGCTGCCGAGGAGGTGCAGGAGGAGGCGGTCGCGGGTCGCGGCAGCGGGCACGGTTATCGTGAAGTCGAGGGGCGGAAGCAGTATTACCGAACCGACGGTGGATTGTTGGAGCGCTTTGCCGCGTTTCGATCGGCCATTGTGAACCCACAGCTGCTGGCGGCGGTCGGACAGTGCCTGGGACATCCGTTCATGCCGATCAACGATTCTCTGGTGGTGAAGCTCCCACGCGCGGGGGTACCCATCCCCTGGCACCAGGACCCACCGTACCAGGGGGCCGACGGGCGGGCCGAGACCTTCGGGATCCCGAACTTCGATTGCGACATCTACCTGGACGCAGCCACCCTCGAGAATGGATGCCTGTTCGGCATGGCGGGCCACCATCTGGTGGGCCACGTCGAGGTGGAACGCTTCGACGAGGAACAGCTGTTCGACCGGGCCGATGCTGTCCCCCTGGAGATGAAAGCCGGCGACGTCCTGTTCCACGCCATCACCGCCCCGCACGGATCCAGGGCGAACGACTCCGATAACATCCGGCGGGTCTTCTACGTCCACTACATGGTCCGAGAGGTTCTCGAGACGCTCCATCCGGAGTGGGTCGGGGCCAAGCGGGGCTTCGCCGATCGGGACGTGCAGGATGCAAGGGCAATGATTGACGAGCGCGAGCGGTCGGGCTTGGCCGGACCAACCACGGAAAAGGTCGAGCTCAGGCCGGAGGGATTCAGCTTCACCGGTGAGCCGGTGACGCCGCCGCGGCATTGGGAGATGCTCGCGGCCGGCCTTACCCCTCAGGACGTGCGAGCAGCTAAGACGCTCACCGGCTGACCGGTCGATCGGACTCGACCAGCGTTTTCCGCCGGTTGAGCTGTCGACCGGCCGCAGAGGAGTAACTGCCCCAAGCACCCACCGGTGGGTCCTCTTCTGGCGAAGCCCGGCGGGGAAAGGAGCCGTGCCGATGGACGCTGTGCCGACTGGCGGCGGGCCTGGACTTATCTGTTCGAGCCGATGCTCCCCTACGACGATTTCCTCTCATTCTGCGGGAACGCAGGCAAGCAGATCGTGCTCACGGGGTCGCCCACGTGGCGATTCCACAATCTCACCCACGACTACAGGCGAGGTTGGATCTGGCCGGCCTGCTCGCCCGATGGACGATGGGTCGCCGCTGTGGCCACCAACCATGAGGAGTCGCCCGACTTCGCCGGCGCTGGGGCGCTGTGGCTGCACGTTTCGGACGGCTGGACCCGACGGCGCCTGATCGCCGGCGGGAAGACGGCGCCAGAGCTCCCTCGCTGGTCATCGGACGGACGAGTCCTTGTGGTGGTCCTCCGATCGGCAGCCCAGTGGTCATCTCCTGGGAGCTTGTTCTTGATTCAAGTCGACCCGAACTCCGGGCGGATGGTCTGAAGTGTGGGACCCGTCGCCGACCTCGGTCCTGCTGAAGGGACCAGGCGGACACCAGGAGTGGGCGGCCGTCACCGACTGGTACCGGCCGGTCTAGCCCTTGCCTTGCGAGGCGCGAAGGTTGAATCTAGCGATGGCATATACCGTCGTCCCTCGTGGAGCCCGCGTCGGGGAGGTGCCACTTGTTCGCCTACATCCTCATCCAAGTCGAGGTGGGGAAGTCCTCCGACGTCGCCCATGAGGCCGCCGCGCTGAGGGGCATCGAGTCAGCCGAGGCCGTCACCGGCCCCTACGACATCATCGCGAGGGCGGAGGCCCGAAACCTCGACGAGCTCGGGAAGCTCGTGGTGGCCAGGATCCAGGCCGTCGACGGGGTGACTCGCACCCTGACCTGCCCGGTCCTCCACCTGTAGGTCTCTGGCCGGAGCGGCTACCCGTTCAGGTCGTCCTTGCCTTCGGGCCGCCGGGCGATGGGAAGAGCGGTGGCCGGCTCCGCCCTGAACAGATCCTCGGCGCGGACCTTCATCGACTGCGTTTGGGTCCCTCCCGCGAACAGGATGGTCTCGTTCTCCAGGACCTCGGGATCCACGAAGGCATGAGCCCCCAGGAGAGACCCGAGAGGCGGTAGGGTCCCCAGCTCGAACTCCGGGAAGTCGTGCTCAAGTTCCTCCTCGGTGGCCAGCCGGGCATGGCTGTCAGCCACCGCCTTCCGAACGAGCTTCATGTGAAGCCGCTGGCCTCCGGGTAGGATCACTAAGGCATAACCAGAGGCTGTCTTCACCGCTACCGTCTTGACTACCTCGTCGCAGAGATCCCCAAAGCCCTGGCCTCATCGATCGACGTGTACGCCCTCGAGTGCGGGACCAACTCGAACGCCACTCCCTTCCTCTGCAGGTGCTCCTCTACGGTGGGCATCCCGACCTCCTCCTTGGGGATTGAGCCTAGCCCAGCCCTCAGACGCAGGGGATTTGGTTCCCGCTACACGGATGGCGGTGCTGATGGTCTGGAACACATAGTGGGACTCTTGTTCGCGAACGACCTCTGGCTGGAGCCCAGGATGACTTCCCTGCGCACGGTGCAGCGTCCCAGTCGGTCCGGGCGGTCGCCCCTCACTCCTTGGCGATGCTCTTGGCAAGGTCTCGCATGGAGACAATCCCTACTACGGCGTCCTCATCGATCACCGGCAGATGCCGGAACCCGCCGAAGAGCATCTGATTCAATGCCTCGGCCACCGTGGTGTCGGGCCCGATCGTCACCGGATCTCGGGACATCCATTCAGTGACTGATGAGACCCTGGCCAGGTCCGCCTTGGCGGAGTGGGCCAGGGCCCGGAGGATGTCTCGCTCCGTGAAGATGCCCACGAGGGAGCCCGCTTGAAGCACGAGGACCGACCCCGAGCGGCCAGCAGTCATCGCGTGCACGGCCTCCATCAGGTTGGCCGAGGGTTCGACCGTGACAAGCCGGGTGCTCATGATCTCGCGAACAGTCGTCAACGCCCCGCCACCCAGGCTGAGTCTGCAGCTTGACCCGCTTCCATACCTATCATCTCGGTCAAGTCCCAGACGGGCAGTCGTTGAACCGAGCTTTCACGCCCATGAAACCTCCATGGCATCGTGACGCTCAGTAGACTGATGGCCGAGGCGCGAGCGGCGGTTTTCCGCCGGCTTTTCTCGACCCCCCGCCCTTGGCCCTCGTCTTGATAGGCCGGCCATTATGGACACCCGGTAATCGGATCCCGAGCTCAATGATGCATGTGTCTTTGCCCGGGCCACGACCTCCCGCTCGGGGGTGGCGCCGTGCACTACGGTGTCCGCATGACCGACGCGTCCGCGAGAATGTGTATCGACTTCTAGGCGCAGGCAAGCTGACCTGGAGCGCCTCCTTCTGACCCCGTTCAAGAGACATCCGCAACGCTGGCACACCACGCCGTCC
>JBKPGU010000112.1:0-5478 GCA_046729535.1 Actinomycetota bacterium | reverse complement strand
GGCCCCGACCCTCTCGGGAGGCGAGGCTCAGCGGGTGAAACTGGCGAGTGAGCTGTCCAAGCGCGCCACCGGCCGGACGCTGTACATCCTCGACGAGCCCACAACTGGGCTTCACTTCGACGACATCCGGAAGCTGCTGGCGGTGCTGGAGCGGCTGGTCGCGTCCGGCAACACGGTCGTGGTCATCGAGCACAACCTCGATGTGATCAAGACGGCCGACTGGGTGATCGACCTGGGACCCGAAGGTGGCGACGCCGGCGGCGAGGTCGTGGTCGCCGGCTCGCCGGAGGATGTGGCCGCTCACCCCACCTCCTACACGGGTGGGGTGTTACAGGAGGTACTGGGCGTCCAGCCCAAGACGCGTGAACCTGTTGGTGCTCAGGCCTGACCCGGCCCACCGTCGCCCCCGGCCCACCGTCGCCCGCAGTGGACCTGTGCGCCGTGGACCACTCGTGGTTCGAGACGCTGTTTAGAATAGGCGCCGCCTTGCCTGGGACCCGAACGTCATCGACGCTCGCCAAGTTCAGCGTGCTGCTCGCGGGAGCGGCGCTCGTGGCCACCGCCTGCGCGCCGGCCTCCGAGCCACCCAACTTCCCGATCGCGACGGCCGGCGCCAAGTCCGTGACGTTCGTGCCTGACTCCCTCAACGACGCCGGCCGAGGTGCCTCCGTGGCCATCGACAAGGACGGCCGTCCCGTTGTCTCGTACCTGATGCTGAAGGCCATCCTGGGGCCCACCGACATCCCTCCCGCCATCAAGCCGGGCGAACCCCAGCCCCCCGCCGTGATGCTGACTGCGCTCTCGGAGGAGGGCCTCTGGACCCGGACATCCGTCACCCCACAGCTGAACTCCCCCAAACAGGGTGACGAGGCCAAGCTCCTCGGAGATGCCCCCGAGATCTCCAACGAGAAGGGGCAGTCCATCGCCGGGGTCGAAACCGCCCTCGCGATCGACGCGAACGGGAAGCGTCACGTGGCGTGGAGCACGCCGACGGGCGTCTTCTACTCGACGGATGCCGACGGGTCGTTCGGCGCGCGGGAGACCGTCACGGAGCAACCCGGCGTTGGAGCTTCCGTGGCGGTGAGCGCCGACGGGACCCCGTGGGTCTCCTTCATCACGGCGAAGGGGGCCCAGCTTGCGACGAAGGCCGGCGGGGCCTGGACGGTCCAGGAGGTTGCGGGGTTCTCGGCGAACCTCGCCGGTACGGCGGGACTGTCGACCGCCATCGGCGTGTCGGGAGAGGACCCGTTGATCGCGTTCGGGGACGGGTCGAACACGATGGTGGTCAAGAATTCGGCGGCCGGAGGCGGAGGAGTCGAGACGGTCCCGGGACCGGGCGGCATCGGCGTGTCGATGGCACTCGACACGAACGGCAACCCACATGTGGCCTACTACGACCCGAACGGCGGGGTCCACCACGCCCATTCCCTTGGCGGGGCGCCGTGGACCGTGTCGGACCTCGGCACCGTGCAGGCCGGGGCGAACAACGAGGCCGAACAGGCAGGCTGGGCAACCGGCATCGCCCTCGACGAGAAGGGCGTTCACTACGTGACGTGGGCCGACACCGAGAAGGGCGAGATCGAGTTGGCCACGAACGCCGGCGGACAGTTCGAGGCCAACCCGATACCGAGTTCCCAGGGGGGCCTCACCCCCAGCATCGCGATATCGGAGGACGGCAAGGATCTGGCGGTGGCGTGGTTCGACAGCCTCAACAAGAATCTCGACGTGGCTACGGTAGCGTCGGGGACCACCCTGGCGCTGGCGTTCTCGCCGTCGCCGCCTCCATCGGCCCCTGCCCCGAGCCCCTCGGCCTCCGGATCGGCTGCCCCGTGCGAGCCGGAGGCGGGAACGGACCTGACCATCACGGCCCCCGTCGGAGCGAGCGCTTCGGGATTCGACAAAACCTGTCTCGGTGTGGTGGCGGGGAAGGCTTTCACCGTCACCTTCAAGAACGACGACACCGCGGTGCCCCACAACTGGGCGCTCTTCACGGACAGTTCGGCGACGACCAAGCTCGGGGGAGCCCCGGATGCCGCGACCTTCATCATCGGGCCGGATCAGACCGACTATCAGGTGGAGGCGCTCGATCCGGGCCAGTATTACTACCGCTGCGACATTCACCCGACGGCCATGTTCGGCCAATTCGTAGTGGCGAAATAGCGAAGACCCGCCCCGCTCCCCAGCGCTTCGCCTGACGGAAGGATCATCGCCATACAATTGAGTTCGTGAGTGTCACTCGGCCCGCTGCATCTTCGATCCCCGACGCTCCCGGCGCCTATCTCTTTCGGGATTCCGACGGTCGGGTGGTTTACGTGGGGAAAGCCCTCTCCCTTCGGCGAAGACTCGTGTCCTATTGGGGCCGTCCGGTCCACCCCAGGACGGAGGCCATGCTGGTCCAGGCGACGGCTGTCGAGTGGATCGTGGCGTCCACCGAAGTGGACGCCCTCATGCTGGAGTACAACCTCATCAAGTCCCACCGCCCGCGCTTCAACGTCCGGTACCGGGACGACAAGTCCTATCCCTACCTGGCCCTGACCGTGGGGGAGAAATGGCCGCGGGCCAGGGTGCTGCGAGGGCCGAAACGGAAGGACGTCCGGTACTTCGGGCCGTACGGCCACGCCTACGCCATCCGGGAGACGCTCGACGCGCTGACCCGCGTCTTCCCCGTCCGGACCTGTTCGAATTCCTTCTTCGACCAGCGGGCCCGGGCCGGCCGGCCATGTCTCTATTACGACATCGGGCGGTGCGCCGGACCCTGCGTGCCATCGACGACCGGGGTGACCGAGGCGGGGTATCGCGATCTGGTCGACAACATGGCGGCCTTCCTCGCGGGGGAGTACCGCCCGGTCCTCCAACGGCTGGAATCGGAGATGAATGGATCGGCCGAGGCTCTGGAGTTCGAACGGGCTGCGCGACTTCGGGACCAGCTCGCCGCGGCCCGCAAGGCCATGGAGAGCCAGGAGATGGTGCTCGGCCGGACCGACGACCTCGACATCGTGGGCATGGAGGAGGACGACCTGGAGGCAGCCTTCCAGGTCTTCTTCGTCCGACGGGGCAGGATGATGGGTCGCCGCGGATGGGTGGTCGACAAGGTGGAGGACATCGACGCGCCTCGTCTCGTTTCCTCGTTCCTTCGGGAGCTGTACATGGATCGCGAGGAGGTTCCTCCGCGGATCCTGGTCCCCGTGTGGCCGTCGGATCAGGGGGTGCTCGAACAGTGGCTGAGCCAGGTCCGTCAGACGAAGGTGCGGATCGCGGTCCCGGCCCGGGGGGACGGCCGGCGGCTTCTCCAGGTGTCCAACCACAACGCCAAGGAGGCGTTCGTCCGCCACAAGCTGAAGCGGGCATCGGACTTCGCTGCACGATCACGCGCCCTGGCCGAGCTCGGGGATGTCCTCGGTCTGCCGGTCGCCCCGCTCCGGATCGAGTGCTACGACATCTCGAACCTCGGGCCAACCGACAAGGTGGGCTCGATGGTCGTGTTCGAGGACGGATTGCCCAAACGGAGCGACTACCGAAAGTTCGAGATCAAGGGCGTGCCCGGTCAGGACGACTTCGCTTCCATGGAAGAGGTACTGCGACGGCGGTTCGCGAGGTTGGAGAGCGAGCCGCAGGCCGCCGACGTCGCCCCCGGCGACGGCTCCCGGAAAGCGCGCAGGCGGCCGGGCCGGTTTGCGTATCCTCCGGCGCTGATCGTGGTGGACGGGGGGCGAGGACAGCTGTCGGTGGCGGAGCGGGTGCTGAATGACTACGGATTGCGGATCCCGGCGGTCGGACTGGCGAAGCGCCTCGAGGAGGTCCATCTGCCAGGGCAGCCGGAGCCGTTGTCGATACCTCGAGGGTCCGAGTCGCTGTTCCTGCTCCAGCACCTCCGGGACGAGGCACACCGGTTCGCCATCACCTATCACCGAGGGAAGCGGGCCAAGCGCGTGTTGCACTCGGCGCTCGACGACATCCCGGGGGTGGGGGCGAGGCGGAAGAAGGCGTTGCTGAAGCGGTTCGGATCGTTGGCCCGGCTCCGCACCGCCTCGCCGGAGCAGATCCAGGCCACGCCGGGGGTAGGGTCGGCCCTGGCCCGAAGCATCTATGAGCACCTGCATTCGCCGGACGCGGCTGAACCCGCCACGGGCCTTGCGGGCATCACGCGGGCCCGAAGGGCGGGCTGAGGATGGCCACGGCGGCGCGGCAACCACGGGCCAGGCCGGAGCCGGCGGGGCCTGTCGATTTCACGATCATCACAGGACTTTCGGGGGCGGGCCGCTCCGAGGCCGCGAAGTGCTTCGAAGACCTCGGCTATTTCGTGGTGGACAACCTCCCCCCGGCACTGATCGGCAAGATGGCGGAGCTCGCGGCGACCGCGGAGAACCCGGCGCGGGTGGCCATCGTGGCCGACGTTCGGGGCGGGATCTTCTTCGGCGAGCTGTCGCGCGGCCTCCAGGCCCTCAAGGAGCTCAAGATCCCGTACCGGATCCTGTTCCTCGATGCGGCGGATGACAACCTGGTGAACCGGTTCGAGGCCACCCGCCGGCGCCACCCCCTGGCCCCGGGGGACCGGGTGGTGGAGGGCATCCGCAAGGAGCGTCTGATGATGGCGTCGCTCAAGGAAGACGCCGACCTCATCATCGACACCTCCGGGATGTCGCCCCACGACCTCCGGGACCGCGTTCGAGACATGTTCGCCGCAGCCTCGGAGCAGGCCGGCGTCCAGGTGTCGCTGGTGTCCTTCGGGTACAAGCACGGACTGCCCCGCGACGCCGACCTGGTGCTGGACGTCCGGTTCCTCCCGAACCCGCACTGGATCGACCGGCTCCGTCCGCTACCCGGAACGGACCCCCGGGTCCGGTCCTACGTGAGGTCGCAGCATGCCTACGGCGAGTTCATGCGGAGGCTCAAGGGGCTGTTGGATGCCGTCGTCCCCGGGTACGTGTCGGAGGGGAAGTCGTACCTCACCATCGGCATCGGCTGTACCGGTGGGAAGCACCGATCCGTGGTCGTGACCGACGAGCTTGCCGAGTACTTCCGCAAGCTCGGCCAGAACGTCTCCGTCGAGCACCGCGACCTGACCAGGGAATAGGGGACCTTCGGCCCGGATGGGTCGAAGGAGGTCGGGTACTAGGATGGAAGCGTCCCGCGGTCGGGACCCCAAACGCACTGAAGGAGGGCACACGCATGACGCTCAAAGTGGGGATCAACGGCTTCGGACGGATCGGACGGAACTTCTTCCGAGCCGCCAAGGAGAAGGGCGAGAAGATCGACATCGTGGCGGTGAACGACATCACCGACGCCAGGACCCTCGCGCACCTCCTCAAGTACGACTCGGTGTTCGGGAAGTACGGAGGCGAGATCTCCTTCGACGACGAGGGCCTGATCGTGGACGGCGATCGCCTGAAGGTGCTTGCCGAGAGGGATCCGGCCAACCTGCCGTGGAAGCAGCTCGAGGCCGAAGTCGTGGTCGAGTCGACCGGCCTGTTCACCGAC
>JBKPGU010000111.1:0-3553 GCA_046729535.1 Actinomycetota bacterium | reverse complement strand
CTGCAGGTACGGCACGATCAGGAAGTACACCAGGCTGGCGATCACAGCGATCACCGGTTCCACCGTCCTGGTGATGCCGGCCTTCTCTTCGGCCCGTTGGGTCTGGTCGGCGGTTCGCCAGTGGATGAACAGGTTGAGGATGGGCACGATGATCCCCCAGGTTCGGAGGGCCGGAGAGTTGTCCTCTCCGGTGAACTGCTTCAGCTCCTTGTTGATCTTGTAGTACCAGATGAAGATGTAGACCACGGTCAAGCAGAGAAGCCATGCCCCGAAGGGGCTCCGTTTCTTGTACTCCTGCCCGCCGATGGTGACGAGTTCGGCCATGACTTCTCCTTTCCGCAGGCCGCGCCGAGGCCGTCCAGCGCGCGCCGCCAGGACCGTCGCCAGAGCCTAACGAGACGCACCTTCGCCTTCAAGGGTCGCCGGCATGTGGGAAGCTGTTCGCCCTGTGAGCGCCGACGAGAGCGAGATCCCCCGGACCGGACTTCCCCGTGGCCTGGACCGGCTGCTGGATCTGCAGGAGCTCGACCTCACGATCGACCGTCTCCACGCCCGCCTGGCGACCCTCGAGACCGGCGACGAAGTTCAGACCCTTCGCCGGCAACTCCAGGAGGCCGAAGGGCGACTCGGCGAGCTGAAGCTCGCCATCGACGCCGTTACCCGCGAGCAGAAGCGGCTGGAGGGTGACGTCGATTCGATGGAGCAGAAGATCGAAGCCGAACGGAAGCGGATGTACGACGGGTCGGTGTCCAACCCCAAGGAGCTCCAATCGCTCGCTGCTGAAGTGGAGAGCCTCCAGCATCGGAAGTCGAGGACCGAGGACGGGGTCATCGAGAAGATGGAGCAGGGCGAGGAGCTTGACGCCCGCCTCGGTCCGATCGAGGGCGAGGTGGTGACTGGGCGGCAACGACTGCAGGAGCTCGAGGACACATCCGGGCGAGAGCTGGTGGAGATCGAACAGGGGCTGAAGGCACGGACGGAGGAGCGTGAGGCCCTGGCTCGTGAGCTCGACGAGGAGCTGGTGGACCTATACGAGGACCTTCGGCGCTCGAAGAAGGGCGTGGGTGCGGCGGCGGTGGTCGACGGCGTCTGCCAGGGCTGCCACCAGAAGCTTTCCGCCGTCTACCTCGACCGGCTGAAGCGGGACGAAGGCATCCGGAGGTGTGAGTACTGCCGGCGGATCCTGGTCTTCGCCTGATCGTCTACTCCGACGGCGCAGCTCGGGGCAACCCGGGTCCGGCGGGGATCGGGGTCCACATCGAGAGCCCCGACGGTCGCGTCGTCGTGGAAAAGGGCGAGGGCATCGGCGTGGCTACGAACAACGTGGCCGAGTACACGGCGGCGCTCGAGGGGCTTCGCCTGGCGGCGGAGAAGGGTGCCACCGAGGTCCTCCTCAGGTCGGACAGCCGCCTCCTGGTGGAGCAGCTTTCTGGGCGGTTCAAGGTGAAGAACCCGACCCTGATCAGGCTCCACGGGGAGGTGCGAGATCAGATGCGAAGGTTCGGGTGGGTCGGGTTCGAGCACGTCCCCAGAGAGCTCAACAAGAAGGCGGACCGACTGGCGAATGCGGGCGTTGATGCATGGCTCGCCGGCCCCGGCAGCGGCTACCGAGCTCCCCAGCCCCCTCCCGACCTGTTCGATTGACCCCGTCTACCGGCGGGCTCCCACCTATACTTGGTACTGGAGGAGGCTGTCGGGCGGCCGCGGCGCCTCCGGCGCTCGCGTCGGAGGGTCGAGGAAAGTCCGGACTCCGTAGGGCAGGGTGCTGGGTAATCCCCAGGCGGGGCGACTCGCGGAAAGTGCCACAGAAACAAACCGCCGGTGCTGACGACGGCTCGCCGCCGAGGCAGCGGCAAGGGTGAAACGGTGAGGTAAGAGCTCACCAGCGGCCGGGCGACCGGCCGGCTCGGCAAACCCCACCCGGAGCAAGGCCAAGCAGGGAGCGGGCGGCCCGTCCGATGCTCCCGGGTAGGCTGCACCGAGGGTCGCGGCGACGCGGCTCCCAGAGAGATGGTCGCCACCCGCCGCCGACGAGGCCGCGGGGACAGAATCCGGCTTACAGGCGGCCTCCTCCATCTCTCTCTTCGCGAAGAGGACTCCGGTGGCCACGGAACCCCGCTCGAGGAAGTGTCCGGTCTGCCTGGTGTTCGGACGATCCGATGCGCGAACCGCCACGCTGGCGTTGATCGCTGTCCTCTTCGTGGCGTGCTCGTCGACGGACGTCCCGAGGTTCGTCCGGTCCACCGGGCAGGCCCCTGAGATCAGCGGCGAGGCCCTGCTGGGTGGCTCGGTTGAGCCCGCCGACTACCGGGGGAAGATCCTGGTGGTCAACTTCTGGAACTACGATTGCGCGCCCTGTCATCTGGAACAGCCGGTCCTGCAGTCCGACTGGGAGCGGCTGGGCCCCAAGGTCGCCTTCGTCGGGTTGATGTACGTGGGCGGGAACCCTCCGTTCCCCGGTGATCCGGACGCTGCCAGAACCTACCTCCGCCGGTTCGGGGTCACCTATCCGGCGATCATGGACGTGGGCTCGGAGCTGTCGAGGGCATTCAGGATCCCCGGCATCCCCTCGACCGTCGTCGTCGACGGGAACGGCCAGATGAGGTTTCGCCTGTACGGGCGGGTCAGGCTGGGGGAGCTGGACGACGTGGTGGAGATGCTCGGAGGCTGACCGTCGCTCAGCGAGCCGCGACGGCGCGGGAGAGCTGCCGGCCGGCGTGATACGAGGATCGGACCAGGGGTCCGGCCTCCACGTGGGCGAAGCCGAGATCCTTCCCGACCCGGGCGTGACCCGCGAACTCATCGGGCGTGACCCAACGGTCGACCGGCAGATGGAACTTCGTCGGTTGGAGGTACTGCCCCAGCGTGAGCAGGTCGCATCCGACGCCGAGGAGGTCTCGCATCGCATCGGCGACCTCCGCCGGTCGCTCGCCCATCCCCAGGATCAGGTTGGACTTCGTCACGCCCTCAGGACGAAGCCGTTTCGCCAGAGCCAGCACCTCCAGCGAACGGTCGTAGTCGAAGGCCGGCCGGATCCGTTGGTGCAGTCGCCGGACCGTCTCCAGGTTGTGGGCGAACACATCCGGCTCGGCTGCCATCACAGTGGCGATGGCGTCGGGATCGGCCTTGAAGTCGGGCGGCAGGACCTCCACCCGGCAGTCCGGGATCGCCTCGCGGACGGCCCGGACGCACGCCGCCCAGACGCGGGCCCCGCCATCGGGAAGGTCGTCCCTGGCCACGCCCGTCAGCACGACGTAACGAAGCCCCATCCGGGAAACAGCTTCGGCGATCCTCGCCGGTTCGTCCTCGTCGACCACATCCGGCTTGGCGGTCATGACGTCGCAGAACCCACAACGCCGGGTGCACTTGGTGCCGAGGACCAGGAACGTGGCCTCGCGGTCCTCCCAGCACTCGTAGATGTTCGGGCACCCGGCCTCCTCGCATACGGTGTGGAGGTCGAGCGACCGCTTCAAGCGTTTGGTCTCGCGGTACCCGGTTCCGAGATTCGCGCGCACACGCATCCAGTCCGGCCGGCGTGCCGCCGGGTCCTCGA
>JBKPGU010000110.1:0-2571 GCA_046729535.1 Actinomycetota bacterium | reverse complement strand
TGTTGAACGTGAAGTCCTTCGGCGTCCGCTCGAGCCACAGGACGGAGTTCCGTTCGCTGGGAGGAAAGTAATAGGTCGAATCGACCTCCACTATCGGGAACTGCGACGCGTAGAACTTCAGACGATCCTCGGCCGACTTCGCTTCCTTCGGGTAGAAGTCGCCCTCCCTGATGAGGGTGGGCTCCGTCCAAGCCGAGATCCCGGTCAGCACCCTCCCGTTCGACGCCATAAACGCTAGATCCAGCCGGCAGCGTTGATGATCTCGGATTGGCGGAGCTTGCGCAGGGCTTCGCGCTCGATCAGGCGGACTCGCTCGCCGGAAAGGCCCATGACCTTACCGACGTCGCGCAGGCTCATGGCGTGGCCGTTGCCAAGGCCGTACCGCAACGCGATCACCCGGCGCTCCCTGGCGTCGAGCACATTCAGCACGGCCTGCCCGATCTCGTGGCGGAGCATGGCGTCCTCCACCGCGTCCAGAGGACTCTGCTCCTCTGCCTGTTCCAGCAGGTCGCCCAGTTCGGTGTCCTCCCCCACCGGAGCTTGGAGGGAGACCGGTTCTCGCCGCTCCGCTTCCAACAGCCGATCGATCTCCTCGATCGGAAGGCCCAGCGTCTTGGCCAGCTCGGCCGGCTGGGGGTCGCGGCCGTACTTCTGGCTGAACTGCACGAAGGTCCGGCGCAGCTTCCTGATCTGGTCGTGGACGTGCACCGGAAGTCTAATCTGCCGTCCCCGGTCGGCGATGGCCCGGGTGATGGCCTGCCTGATCCACCACGTGGCATACGTTGAGAACTTGAACCCCCGTCGCCAGTCGAACAGCTCCACGGCCCGCATGAGCCCGATGTTCCCTTCCTGCACCAGATCCAAGAACGGCAGACCCTGCCCCTGGTACTTCCGCGCGATTGACACAACCAGACGAAGGTTGGCGCGGATGAAACGCTGGCGAGCGGCATGACCGCGCCGGACGACCTCCTTGGCCTTGCGGATGCTGGTCTCCGACCTCAGGCGGCCGGCGTCGAGCTTGGCCTGGGCCTCCTCGCCACGCTCGATGGCCATGGCCAGCTCGACCTCCTCCTCCTTGGTGAGGAGAGGCTCGCGGGCCGCCGCTTCCAGGTACAGACGGACGTCGTCCGCCTCGCCCAGTGCTCGGGTGGGCTCGGATCTCCTGCTCGGCTTCGGTTCGGGATCTGCCATGTCAGGCGGGGTCGTCACAAGACCCTTCTCGGATGCTCGGTTCGGTTCCGCGGGCGCGCGCAGGTACAAGCCTAGCCTGCCCAACACCAAAAAAGGAAAACACCACGGAAGCGCGTTCCATGCCCTCTTTTTCAGGAATCGAGCGCTTCCGCACGTCCGTCTGGCCTCAGAAGGTGCCTCCGCCTCGGCCCAGCGGTTATCGGTCGGGCCGGTCAGCCCCGTTCGCCGCGGGGAAGGACTCGAAGGACCACGATGGCCACGTCGTCTCTCGCCTCGGCTCGGCCGGACTCGAACACGACCCGCTCGATGGCGTCGACTATGCCGTTCGCGTCCTTTCCTGCGGCGGCTTGGACAGCGGCCCCGAGCCGCTCCACACCGAGCGGGACTCCTTGCCGCACCTGTTCCGTCACCCCGTCGGTATACAGGACCATCGAGTCCCCCGGGGCCAGGTCGACCACCTGGTCGGAAAGCAGCGACTCGGGGAACACTCCAAGCAGCCGTCCCGGCTTGCCGACCGTCTCGACCGCCCCGTCGGGCCGGAGCACGAGGGGGAGAGGATGCCCGCCCGAGCAGACGATGACCCGGGCGCCGTCCCCGGTGGGGTGGATGCGCGCGTAGCAGACGGTGCAGAAGCGCCCGTCGGAGACCTGCTGGAGGATGGCTGTGTTGAGCTGGTCCAGGACGGCGCTCGGACGCTCTTCGTGCATGGCCGTGGCCCGGATCGTGTTCCGGGCCAGCCCGGTGACGGCCGCCGCTTCGGGCCCCTTCCCGCACACGTCGCCGATCACCACCGTCCAGGAGCCGTTCTCCGTGGGGAACACGTCGTAGAAATCGCCACCGACCTCCGTGCCCTCGCCGGCCGCCCGGTACCGAGACGCGATGTCGAGGCCGGGTATCTCCGGAAGGGTGGGTGGAAGCAGGCTTCGCTGTAGCGCGCTTGCCGCGTGAAGTTGGTTCTGATAGAGGCGAGCGTTGTCCACAGCCAGGGCCGCACGGGCCGCAAGCTCCTCGGCGAGTGCGAGGTCGTCCGGGCTGTAGCGCTGCGACATGGCGATCAGCGAAAGGGCCCCGAGGATCCGTCCCCGGGCTCTTAGGGGCACCACGATGTGTGACCGGATGCCGAGCTGGGTGAGCATCCTGAAGTGCATCTCGTCCCTGGCCCGGCGCCGAAGATCCTCGTCGGTAATCTCCGGCTCCAATTCGGATTCGCCCGTGGTCAGCACCCTCCAGACGATGTGGGGCTGGTCCGGATCCGGCGGGTAACGCTTCCGCAGCTCGCGAGCCAGAGTCTCCAACGACGGCACCACGTGCGACACGGCTGATTGCCGGATGCCACCGCCCTCCTCCAGCACATCCACGATGCACCAGTCGGCCATCCGA
>JBKPGU010000109.1:0-6206 GCA_046729535.1 Actinomycetota bacterium | reverse complement strand
TACGCGCTCGGCTGCGTGTTGTACGAGTGCCTGACCGGAGAGATTCCATTTCGCCGCGACAACCAGGCCGCCCTCGTCTACGCGCACCTCGTGGCGGAACCACCGAAGATCACCGAGGCCAAACCGGAGTTCTCCGAGGCCGTCGACGAGGTAGTGGCGAAGGCCCTGGCCAAGAAACCGGAGAATCGCTACCCCACTGCCGGGGAGTTGATTGGTGCGGCCCGACAGGCCCTGGCTCCGAAGCCAGTCATCGCTCCGCCGACGGCCCCTCCTTCGCCTCTCGCGCGAAAGCGTCCCCTGCTGATCGGCGCCGGGGTCGCGGTCCTGGCGATCATGGTCCTGCTAGGAGCCCTGCTGCCCCGCGGCGGAGACGCAGGCCCCAGGACGCCGTCGGACTCACCGACCGCTCGCGGGCTCGCCGATTCCGACCGACTCATCCGGATCTCCCAGGCCACCAGCCAGTCCGGCGTGGGTCATAGCGCCGATATCGAGGTCGGCACGGATCCATGGGCGGTCGCAATCGGCGAGGGATCGGTATGGGTGGCCAACCAGGGCGACGGGACTGTTTCGAGGATGGATCCAGTGACAAATCAGCCCGAGGCGGTGATCGAGGTCGGACCGCGTCCGGTGGCCATGGCCTTCGGTGAGGGCTCCGTGTGGGTGGTAAACCGCCTGGGCCATTCGGTCTCCCGGATCGATCCGGCACGCAACGAGGCGACCGCTACCATCGAACTGGAGACCTCCGAACTCCCCAGCTCGATCGCGGTGGGCGGGGGAGCCGTCTGGATCGGGATCGACGCCGCCGGGATCAACGCGGTGCCGGAGGTCCATCGCATCGACCCGTCGTCGAACCGAGTGGTGGCCACCATTCGCACCCCCCAGCTCGGCCCCATCTGGATCGTGGTCGCTGCAGGAGAGGCGGGTGTGTGGGGGGCAGATTCCAGCGGTCACCTCTACAGGATCGATCCGCAGACGAACGAGCTGGAAGAGGTTGCCGACGTCGGCGCGCCCGCGGCGGCTATCACCCTCGACGGGGGCTCACTGTGGATCGCGACGCTTCGAGGCGAGGTCTTACGGGTCGATCCCCAGAGCGCTGAGATACAAGCGCGAATGCCGGGCAGCGTGGTGGTGAATTGCACCGGCCAGTGCGCCACGATTATCCCCAGCGTCCTCACCTCCATGACCTCAGGGCAGGGGCTCGTCTGGGTGGCGGACAAGACGAACGGCGCGATCTCGCGCATCGTCGAGGCGAGCAACTCGACGCTTCAGCCGATCCGGATCACCGGGACCCCCACCGGCGTGGCCGTGGGCTACGGTTCCGTGTGGGTGACGGTGGACGCTAGTGGATGAGACAAAGACGACCGAGGTGCTCGTCGGCACGCAGGATGGGCTGCACCGACTCGGCGGGGCGGGTGCAGTCCCCGACGTGAAGCTCTCTGGCCACGAGGTGAACGCGCTTGCCGGGGAAGGCGAGGCCTGGTGGGCGATCGCCGACGGTGAGACGGTCTGGCGATCGGACCTCCCTGGTTGGAGAGAGGTCGGGCGGGCCCGAGAGGTCCGGGCAAACTGCCTGTGTCTGTCCTCTCTCGGCATGTTCGTGGGCACCTCCGAGGGCCACCTGCTGAGGTTGAACGGCAACAACCTCGAGCCCGTGGAGTCCTTCGACCGGGCCGATGGACGCGACGAGTGGTACACGCCGTGGGGCGGGCCGCCCGACGTCCGTTCGATCAGCCGTTCGGACGATGGGACCGTCTACGCCAACATCCACGTGGGCGGCGTGGTTCGATCCACCGACCAAGCCGTGTCGTGGGAGCCGACCCTGGACATCCACTCCGACGTCCACCAGGTCCTGGCGCCCTCAGGCCATCCCGGTGTCGTGCTGGCGGCTTGCGCTCGGGGCCTGGCTCGATCTGGCGACGGCGGCGACACGTGGTCGTTCGAGACCGAAGGCCTGCATGCGGCGTACTGCCGCGCCGTAGCGGTCGGGGATGGGACGATCTACCTTTCGGCCTCCCTCAGCCATCGGGGGAACCGAGCATGCCTGTACCGTCGCCCACTCGATGGCGGGGCCTTCGAGAAGTGCGAACAGGGTCTTCCCGAGTGGTTCTCGGACAACATCGACACGTTCTGCGTTGTCGCCACCGGCTCCCAGGTGGCGTTCGGGACGAACGATGGCTGGGTGTTCGCGTCCGGTGATTCCGGCAGCACCTGGGAGGCATGGGCGGAAGGCCTTCCCCCGGTGCGGTGTGTCGCGTTCGCCTAGCTGCTCGCCGGGGCCGTCCGGACCGGAAGGAGCGTCGTCTTCCGAGCGATGGTCTCGACCGCCGCAGGGGCAAGGATTTGGCCGACGATGGTCGTAGCGGCCGCCCCGACCACGTGCATCCCGCGGTCCTCGGCCGTCCCTGGACCCGCGACGGACTGGCCGACCTGGGCGGCCAGTCGGCCGAAGATCCGGCGGGCCGCCTCGGGGTAACCCGGCCGCTCCTGGATGGAGCGGGCCAAGAGCTCCAAGAACACCGGTAGACGGGTCTCAAGCAACCCCGCGAGGATGGGCCCTGCGGTCTGGAGGTCCATCGGTCTCTCCCGGGCGGCTTGCTGGAACAGGGCCGCGGCTTCGTCGGCCAGCGATTCGGCGACAGCCAGGAACAACTCCTCCTTCGACCGGTAGTGCCGGTAGAACGAGCCCTTCGCGATCCGGGCTGCGCGACAGATGTCGTCGACGTTGACCTCGCCGTAGCCGCGCTTGGCGAAGGCATCCTTGGCGGCTTCCAGCAGGCGGGTTGAAGGACCGGGCCGGCGGGACATGCGTGGCGCGAGGGCACGGTCCCACATCTCGGGGCGGAACGCTTCTTCGGCCTCCAGCCTGGAGAGCTCGGGCATGATGCGGCGGATCATCGACAACGGCAGCCCGCGCTGCTCCCGAAGCATCCGGACCAGCCGGAGCGCTTGGACGTGGCGTTCGTCGTAGACGAAGCGGTTCGTGGCAAGGCGCTTAGGTTGGGGGAGCAGACCTTGCCGGAGGTAGTAGTGGATCGTGGCCGCGGGGACTTCGGCGACGGAGACCAGGTCGGCGATCGCGTACGTCTTCATCCCTGCATCCATCGTGGCTTTTGTCGCTCTTCCCACCCCCGGGGGGGCCCGCCTGTGCGGTACGGGACCGACCACGGCAGGATGGTCTCATATAATGCGGCACTTCCACGGGAGGAGACGTGGCGCGAGGAATCGCTCTGATCACGGACTCGAGCGCCTGCGTTCCGGAAGAGCTTCGCCGGGACCTCGACATCCGGGTCGTCCCAATCGTGGTCAACATCGGAGCTGAGGAGTTCCGGAACGGCGTCGACCTGGAGCCGTCGAAGCTGTACGCCGCCCTCGAGGCGGACGCCCCGGTCAAGTCCTCTGCCCCGTCCCCGCTCGACTACCTCGACGCGATCGATGAAGCCGGAGACGTCCCCGCGGTCGTCGTCACGCCGGCCACGGAGTTCACCAGGATGTATGGCAACGCGCTTTTGGGAGTGGAGCTCTCAGGGCGGCAGGTGCCCGTGGTCGATTCACGTTCAGCGACCGCAGGCCATGGGCTGGTGGTCCTGGCGGCGGCGGAAGCGCGAGAGGCCGGGGGCAGAGTGGACGACGTCGTTGCGGCAGCCGAGGACGCGGCATCGAGGGTCGAGCTGGTGGCGGCGCTCGAGACCCTCGCCTATCTCCGGCAGAGCGGCCGCGTCTCGGCACTGACCTTAGGCATGGCGAACACCCTGGGCGTGCGGCCGGTGTTCCGCATGCGCCAGGGGGTCGTCGAACGCCTGGGCCTGCCGCGCAGCGAGGATGCTGCCTTGACCCGGATCGTCCGGGAGTGGAAGGCGGGAGGAGGTCAGGAGGCCTCTCGTTCGGCGATCTTCCACGCGGGGCGGCCGGAACGAGCTCGGGCACTGGCCTCGCGTCTGGGGTCGGACCCCTTCGTCACCGAGTTCAGCGCCGCGATGGCGATCCACACCGGCCCGGGCGTGGTGGGCGTGGCCTGGCTGCCGCAGCCGGAGATGGCTCAGGCCTGAGCCACGGCTCCGCCGGCTCTCTGCGCGACCGCCTGGTAGACGGGCGTCAGCCAGTCTTCGAAGTCCGGTTCCTCGCCGTGGACGGCACGAAGGTACAGATCCTGGACCTGTTTGGTGATGTCACCGACCTTGCCCTCGCCGATCGGACGCCCGTCCACCCTCGTCACCGGGGCGATCTGGACACCCGTTCCGCACAGGAACACCTCGTCGGCCACGTACAGCTCGGTCCGGTCGATCCTGCGCTCCGTCACTCCGATCCCGAGCTTCGCCGCAAGCTCGATGACGGCCCCCCGGGTGATCCCGACCAGGATGTCGTCCGCAACGGCCGGGGTGATCAGCCGCTGGTGTTCCACGACGAACAGGTTCGCGGAGCTGGCCTCCGAGACGTGCCCGTCGCCGGTGAGGAGGATGGCCTCGTCGAACCCTGCATCGTGGGCGTCTGCAGTGGCCAGCGCGGCGTTCACGTAGCCCCCCGTGATCTTGGCGCGGGCGGGGATGGCGTTGTCGTCGTTGCGTTGCCAGCCGGAGACGGTGACCGAAAGCCCTCGATCGATCGGCAGGTAGTCGCCCATCGGTGCGGTGAAGCAGCAGTACGAGTCCTCGAACCCGATCAAGCCGACCTTGATGACCGGGGAGGACTTGTACGCGATAGGTCGGACGTACACGTCCTGTCGGTATCCGTTCCGGCGGACCAGCTCCACCGTCACGTCGCACAGTTCCTCGGCGGTCTTCCCGAGATCGATGCGAAGCAGCCGGGTCGAGTTCAGGAGACGGCGGTAATGATGGTGCAGCTTGAGGAGGTAGATCTCCTCCCGCTCGGAGTTCCAGTACCCGCGGATCCCTTCGAAACAGCCCGTCCCGTAGTTGAAAGCATGGGTGGCGATGGAGATCTTCGCTTCTTCGAGCGGGACGAACTCACCCTCGAAGTAGGCAATGCCTTGTGCCGGAAACCCCAGCCGTGTCTCGGTCACGCCCTACCGGTCTCCTGCCCCGGACGCTCTTTCCCCTCCCGGGTCGCCATAGCTTAGCGCGCGGCGGGCCCGAACCGTTGCTCCTGCCGGTGAACATCGCGTTTCGTCCTGCCTCGGCGCGGTCGGTGGGCGGGCGTATACTCGGTCCCGGTGACCGTGCTAGGTGGGGAGCTAGCGGTGCCCTGTACCTGCAACCCGCTCTAGCAGGACCGATGCCCGCCCGCGGCCCGGATGGTCCGGGACCGTCCCGGGAACGGAGCGTTGAAGGCCGGGTCCCGCGCGACGCCAACCTACGAACTCCGTCAGGTCCGGAAGGAAGCAGCGGTAAGTGGGCGATGGTGGGTGCCGCGGGGTTGCCTGACCGGAGCTACCGGCCCGTGTGACGACCGAGTCGTCCCGTGGACAACGGCGGGTGCACGGTCACCACTTACGCGTTGAGGGAAGCTCGCAGTTCGGGGGAAGCCTGCTCGTGGCCGAGGACGTCGTCTACCAATCGTTGTACCGGAAGTACCGTCCGCAGACCCCCGACGAGGTCATCGGGCAGGACCATGTGGTTCGGGCGCTGGTCGGGGCGGTCAGGGAGGACCGACTGTCCCACGCGTTCCTGTTCTGTGGTCCACGCGGCACGGGGAAGACGTCCACGGCTCGGATCCTGGCCCGGATGGTCAACTGCGAGAAGGGCCCTACGCCCGAACCCTGCGGAGTCTGCGAGCAGTGCTTGCGGATCAAGGACGGCTCTCACCTGGACGTGGTCGAGATCGACGCCGCATCCCACGGAGGGGTCGACGACGCACGGGAGCTGCGCGAACGGGCTCCCACCGCCCCGGCCATGGGCCGGGAGAAGGTCTACATCATCGACGAGGCGCAGCGGCTCTCCCGGGAGGCGTTCGACGCGCTGCTGAAGGTCTTCGAGGAGCCGCCGCCCGGCGTCCGGTTCATCCTGGCCACCACCGAGCCGCACAAGATGCCCCCGACCATCGTGGGGCGGTGCCAGCGGTTCGACTTTCGCCGCGTGGGCACGGAAGCCGTCGCCGACCACTTGGAGCGTGTGGCGAAGGAGGAAGGGATCACCTTGACACGCCAGGCTGCGGAGTCCCTCGCCCGGCAGTCCGAAGGCTCCGTCCGCGACGCCCTGTCGTTGTTGGACCAGAGCTCGGTCCTGGGGGGAGGCGAGGTCACCGGCGAGACC
>JBKPGU010000108.1:0-2604 GCA_046729535.1 Actinomycetota bacterium | reverse complement strand
GAACGTCGTGAGACAGTTCGGTCCCTATCCGCCGTGGGCGCAGGAAGCTTGAGGGGAGCTGCCCCCAGTACGAGAGGACCGGGGCGGACGGACCTCTGGTGTGCCAGTTGTCGCGCCAGCGGCACGGCTGGTTAGCCACGTCCGGCAGGGATAAGCGCTGAAAGCATCTAAGCGCGAAGCTCACCCCAAGATGAGGCTTCCCATCCTTCAAGGAGTAAGGCCCCTCGCAGACTACGAGGTAGATAGGCCGGAGGTGTACGCACGGCAACGTGTTCAGCCGACCGGTACTAATAGGCCGAGGACTTGGCTTTTGCTCGCGCTCGCTATTGGGTTCCGAGGCACCGCCGCACATGGTGGTGGCGCTCGGGGCTCGCAGCCTCACGGATCTCTCTGGCGATCGTTGACGCCGGGAACGGTGACGTCGGTCGCTCGGGAGGCTCCGTTTCGGTGGCCATAGCGGAGGGGAAACACCCGGTCCCATTCCGAACCCGGAAGTTAAGCCCTCCAGCGCCGATGGTACTGTCCCGGTAACGGGGTGGGAGAGTAGGTCGCCGCCGAGACATCCTCGATGATGGGTCCCTTCGGGGGCCCTTCGTCGTTCCCGGGGTATGTTTGCCGGCGTCCCCGGGGGGGACGGCTCGCCGGGCGAAGCGACGGCACTGCGCCCGGAAAGGAACCGAAGGGCGGTTCTGGGAAGGTATGGCAGACAAGCGATCTGATCGTCGGCCCAAGAAGACGTGGAATCGGGGGAACTCACGCCGCCAAGGCTCGGACGGCCTCCGGTCCCGAGGCGAGCGGGGAGGCTCGGGTAGATCGGGACCCGACAGGGCCCGCTCTCGGAGCGATACCGCCCCCCGGTCCCTCCTCGAGGAGGTTCGAGCGATGGCCCGCCCCGGGCAGGCGGATCGGGCCGCCAAGGCGTTCGAGGAGGCCATCTCACTGCTCGACAGAGGGAGGCCCGTACCGGCGGCGGCCCAGGCGGAAGAGGCCAAGACCCTTGCCCCGCGGTCCGGCGTGGTTCGGGAGGTGCTCGGCATCTCCCTCTACCAGGCCGAACGGTACCGCGATGCGATCCGCGAGCTTCAGGCCTATCGGCGACTCACCGGGCGGGCCGACCAGAACCATCTCATCGCGGACAGCTACCGGGCCCTCGGATCGCCAGAGAAGGCCGTCGAGCTGGCGCAGGAGGCGCTCCGCATCCGGGCCGTTCCGGAGGAGGCCAGAGCCGAAGCTGCCGTCGTGGGCGCGGCGGCCCTGGCCGACACGGGCCGATTCGACGAAGCGCTGGGCCTCCTCCGTTCCTTCGCCGCGAAGGAGCAGAAAGCCGCGGCTCGGCCGTTCGATCTGCGGGTGTGGTACGTGTCCGGCGACATCCTCGAGAGGGCGGGACGGAAGCAGGAGGCTGCGGCGGAGTTTCGGAAGGTGGTCCGTCACGACCCCGGGGCATTCGACGCGGCCGAGCGACTCGCGAAGCTGGGCTAGGGCTCGGCGAGCCGCGTTCTATCCCCTTCGTCCTCAGGCCGGTTTCGTCCGCTGTTCGGCGTCAGTCCGTTTCTTCCAGTATCGGACCAGCCCGGCCGCGTTCATCCGCATGCTGGCGAGGGTCTCGTACCGCTCCATGTCGATCTCGATCCCTGCGTCCTTGGCGTCGTCGAACTCGGAACTCGTCTGCCGTTCGAGAAGCTCGGTGATGCGATCGAGGTCGTCGGTCTGGTCGAGGGCGTCTCGAACGATGGTCGCCCATCGGCGCAGCCGCGAGGAGGCGATGGAGCACAACTCGTCGACCTCCTTGACCGGGCCGAAGTGGCTGAACAGCAGGACCGATTCCGCCCGAGCTCGGATCCGCTCGATGCTCCGGACCCCCAGCTCGACGTCGATGTCGGGCGGCGGAGTGGCCGGGCGGAGCACCCTCGCGTCCGGCAGGTGGATGCCCAGGGCATCCCCGGTGAAGACCGCGCCGCTGGTCGAGTCGACCAGCGCGATATGATGCGAAGCGTGCCCCGGCGTGTACATCACCTCGAGTGACCGGGTCCCCACGGCGATGCGATCGCCCTCGGAGACCGAACGGAGGCGATCGGAGGGAACCGGATCCACGGGGCCGAACAACGATCGCATCTGCTCCTCGCCGTAGACCCGGGCCGCGCTGGCGACGAGTCTCTGGGGATCCGCCAGGTGTGCTGCTCCGCGATCGTGAACCCACACGAGGGCGCGGGGGAAGCGTTGGGTGAGGCGGCCGACACCTCCCGCATGATCGAGGTGGATATGCGTCACGACGATGTGGGCCAAGTCCTCCGGTTGGAGCCCGAGTGAATGCAGGCCGGCGGTCACCGCCTCGATCGATGTAGTGGGACCGGTCTCGACCAATGTGGGTTCGGAGCCCTCCAGCAGATAGGCCGACGTCAGCCGGCTTCGACCCGACATGCGCGTATCCACTCCGGTGATGCCTGCGGCTGCGGGATAGGTCTCCATCACGGGCGCGAGTCTACGGCCCGTGCCCTCCGGAACCGCAGGGTCCAGGTCAGGGGCCAGATGTAGGGGAGATGTCACTGCCCCCCGCTAGGGTCCGCGCGAAAGGAGGAACCATGGTCGGGGTCAACGTGGTCG
>JBKPGU010000107.1:0-4034 GCA_046729535.1 Actinomycetota bacterium | reverse complement strand
TCGCGTCGCCGTCCCCTTCCCCACGCCCTTCGCCCTCGCCGCCTCCGACGCTCGCCCGGGGCGGCCTGGTCATCCACGGTGCCGGCGACACGAACGTGGACCCCAACTACATCCCGAACTTCCAGCGGTACGGATACGCGTGGGCCTGGACGGGGCTGAACGGCCTGTTCAAGCGCGATGACCTCACGATCGTGAACCTTGAATGTGCCGTCTCGGCCCTGGGCACGAAGGTCCCGAAGCGGTTCAACTTCAGAGGCGACCCGGCCGCGCTCCCGGCGATGCGCAAGGCCGGGGTCGACGTGGCGAACATGGGAAACAATCACGCCTACGACTACGGACCCGTCGCCCTGCTGGACGAGCGCCGAAACCTGATCGGGCACCACATCGCCCCGGTGGGCGCAGGGAAGGACGAACGGGAAGCGACGAAGGCAGCCCTGTTCGAGCGTGAGGGCTGGAAGATCGCGGTGGTGGGGATCGGGAACGTGGTCGAACCGGAGCCGGCGGCGGTGGCCGCTCCCGGCCATCCCGGGGTCGCCTGCAACGACTCCATCGAGTGCATGACCGACGCGGTGGAAAGGGCCGACCGGGTGGCGGACATCGTGATCGTGGTCATCCACTGGGGGGTGGAGCTGCATCCCGAGCCGAACGCCTTCCAGCTCCAGATCGCCCACGCCCTGATCGACGCGGGCGCGGACACGATCTTCGGCCACCACTCGCACCGCTTGGGATCGCTCGGTTTCTACAGGGGGCGCCCAATCTTCTGGAGCCTCGGCAACTTCGTGTGGCCGTCCCACTCGACCGCGGGTTCGACGACCGGCGTGGGCGAGGTCCGGGTCAGCCCGAAAGGAAGGTTCCGGGCCAGCATCCTTCCCGCCTACATCGAAGCCTCCGGCCACCCTGTCCTCAGAACCTGAGGTTGCCTCGCGTTCGTGGGCGTCTGCTAACCTTTGTGACGACACATGGCACTGCTCTCCGAACAGAAGTCTGCGCTGATCAGCGAATACCGCCAGGGTGAGACCGATACCGGCTCGCCCGAGGTGCAGATCGCGATCCTGACCAAGCGCATCGATGGCTTGACCGAGCATCTCAAGGCGCATGCCAAGGACCACCACTCTCGGCGTGGGTTGCTTCAGATGGTCGGCAAGCGGCGCCGGCTGCTCGACTACCTCAGGCGAGAGGACGTCGAGCGCTACCGAGCGCTCATCTCGCGACTGGGGCTCAGACGCTGAAGGATCGGAGGGCGGCCCGGGGCCGCCCTCTCTCGTAGAAGGGAGGCCAGCGAGGACGGGAACCGAAGGAACCAGGGAGCGACAGGCGAGGTGGCCAGTTATCAGTCGCGGACCCCGGACGCCAGATGCTGCGGCAACACGCGAACCGAGGCCCACCACTGACAACTGGCGGGAAAGCCAGCCCACCCGAAGCTCCTTGGACGACGAAACGCCACACTTCCGGCCGCGAGATCGCCGCCGGAGTCCAAGGAGGACAACGAATGATCAGATCCAGCAAGAACATCGGCGGGACAGACCTCGTCATCGAGACGGGCAAGCTCGCTAAGCAGGCGGACGGCGCGTGCGTGCTCACCCTGGGAGAGACCCAGGTGCTCGCCACGTGCACCACTGCCGCTCCCCGCGAGGGGATCGATTTCTTCCCGCTCACCATCGACGTGGAGGAGCGGATGTACGCCGCTGGGAAGATCCCCGGCGGGTTTTTCCGGCGTGAGGGCAGACCGTCCGAGACGGCCATCCTGACCGCCCGGCTCACCGACCGCCCGCTCAGGCCGACGTTCGCCGACGACTACCACGACGAGGTCCAGGTCGTGATCACCGTGCTGTCGGTTGACCAGGCCAACCCATACGACGTTCCCAGCATCAACGCGGCCAGCCTGGCGGTCTGCCTGGCCGGCCTGCCGTTCAACGGTCCGGTGGCAGCGGTTCGGATGGGGCTCATCGGAGGGCAGTGGAAGCCCAATCCGACCTTCCAGGACCTGGACCTCGCCACGTTCGACGTCGTGGTGGCCGGCAAGATGAACGACCAGGGCTACGTCGACATCCTGATGGTCGAAGGCGAGGCGCCCGAAGGCGCCTGGGGACGCATCGTGGAGGGCGCCACGTCGCCCACAGAGGAGATCGTCGCGCAGGGCCTCGAGGAAGCGATGCGGGTCATCGCCGAGCTGATCGAGTTCCAGAAGGCCGTCGTGGCGGAGGTCGGTGTCCAGCCCAAGCCGTTCGAGGCGAAGTCCGCCTACAGCGAGCGGACCTGGGCCGCGGTCGAGGAGTTCCTCGGGTCGCGTCTCGGGTCGGCCATCGTTCCGGACAAGGCCGAGCGTGAGACCAATCTACGGTCGCTGAAGGACGAGTTGAAGGCGCACCTGGAGGCGGCGTGGGGCGACGAGTACGCCGCGCTGGCCGGGGAGATCTCTCCCGCGTTCAAGTCCTACGAGAAGAAGACCATGCGCCGCCGCGTCATCGAGGAGGGCGTTCGGCTGGACGGTCGCAGGACCGATGAGATCAGGCCCCTATCGGCCGAGGTCGGGCTGGTTCCCCGGGCCCACGGGTCCGGGCTGTTCCAGCGGGGCGAGACCCAGGTCCTGAACGTCACGACGCTGGGCATGCTCAGGATGACGCAGATGATCGACACCCTCGATCCCGAGGAGTCGAAGCGCTACATCCACCACTACAACTTCCCGCCGTTCTCGACCGGCGAGGTGGGGAGGATCGGCTCTCCAAGGCGGCGCGACATCGGGCACGGCGCGCTCGCGGAACGGGCCCTCCTTCCGGTCATCCCGGACGAGGACGAGGTCCCCTACACGCTCCGGCTGGTTTCGGAGGTGCTCGAGTCGAACGGCTCGACGTCGATGGCCAGCGTCTGCGCGTCCACGCTCTCGCTGATGGACGCCGGGGTTCCGATCAAGGCGCCCGTGGCCGGTATCGCCATGGGCCTGATCGCCGACAACGGCGAGTTCGTGACGCTGACCGACATCCTCGGTGCCGAGGACGCGCTCGGCGACATGGACTTCAAGGTTGCCGGCACACGGGACTTCGTGACCGCGATCCAACTCGACACCAAGGTCGAGGGGTTGCCGGCCGAGGTTCTGGACGGCGCGCTCAAGCAGGCCAAGGAGGCCCGCCTGTTCATCCTCGACACCATGACCCGGACCATCGCCGGGCCACGCGAGGCGCTGTCCCTCAAGGCCCCGAGGGTGATCATGAAGCAGATCCCGGTCGACAAGATCGGCGAGGTCATCGGGCCGAAGGGCAAGCGGATCAACGAGATCATCGCCGTCACCGGGGCCGACATCGACATCCAGGACGGCGGGCGTGTCTTCATCGGCTCGCGCGACGGCGAGAGCGCCGAGCAGGCCGTCGAGATGATCGAGGCGATCGTGAACCCACGGCTGCCGCTGGTGGGGGAGCGCTACGAGGGAACCGTGGTGAAGACCACCACGTTCGGGGCGTTCGTGAACATCACCCCCGCCCGGGACGGCCTGGTGCACATCTCGAAGCTCGGGCGGGGCAAGCGCCTGTCGAGCGTCGAAGAGGCCGTGAAGGTGGGCGACAGGCTGACGGTCGAGGTCCAGGAGATCGACCCCCAGGGGAAGATCAGCCTGAAGCCGGTCGGCGAGGGGTGGGACCCGCCCGAGGGCGGCTGGCCCCGGGTCGAGGGCGACGACGGCGATCGTGGCGAGACGCGGCCCAGGCGCGAAGGCGATCGCGGTCGTGACCGCGGGTTCCGTCCCCGCCGGGACCGCGGCGGCGAGCGACGCGACAGTTGAGCCCCCGCGCCGGCGCCGGTTCGACCCTGGCCCGGACGGAGTACGGATCTGGGCTCAGGGTCATCACGGAGTCGATGCCGGCCATGCGGTCGGTCGCCCTCGGCATCTGGGTCGACGTCGGCTCGCGTGACGAGCGGCCAAACATCGCCGGCGCCTCGCACTTCTTGGAGCACCTGCTTTTCAAGGGGACGAAGACGCGAACGGCCAGGCAGATCGCCGAGGCGTTCGACAGCGTGGGCGGCGACCTCAACGCGTTCACGGC
>JBKPGU010000106.1:0-9053 GCA_046729535.1 Actinomycetota bacterium | reverse complement strand
GGCGAGGAGATTGCGCCCTCGGGGAGCTCGTCGTAGCCCTCGAAGCTCGGCTCGGGAAAGTCCACCACCGGCTGCCCCTGCATGGCCGCGCTCATGAAGTCGTGCCAGATCGCGGCGGGGATGGAGCCGCCGAACACGCTCGAGTAGCCCTCCACGTTCTCCATGGGGATCTCGCCCTTCGGGTAGCCCACCCACACGCAGGCGGCCAGCTGCGGGGTGTAGCCGCAGAACCACGCGTCGACGAACTTCTGGGCGGTGCCGGTCTTGCCCGCCACCGGCCGGCCGATGTCGGCTGCCGTGCCCGTCCCGTGGTCGACCACTGCCTGCAGGGCGAACGTCACAAGATCGGCGTCGTTCCTCCTCAGGGCCCGCTCCCCCTCCTTCGGCTTGTACGTGTCGTTGATGTGGTCGTCCGTGGACTTCACCGCGGCCACGGTGAACGGGGAGTGCAGGACCCCTCGGGCCGCCAGCGTGGCGTACGAGGTGGTCATGTCGAGCGGGCTCACGGGCTGCGTTCCTAACGTGATCGAACACACGGGCTGGAGTTCGGACCTGATCCCCATCCGCTCGGCCGTGTCGACAACATTGGTCGGATCGACCGCCACGACCAGCTGGGCGAAGATGGTGTTCACCGAGTGGGCGGTGGCGTCGGTCAGCTCGAACGTCCCGGACTCCTCGTCCGCGTAATTGTGGACGTTCCAGGGCGTGCCGTCGGGGTTCGCGCATCTCGGGTCGTCGATGGTGATCTCGGCGGGCCCCTGCCACGTCGACTTCAGCGAGATCTTCTGCTCCATGGCCGCGGCCAGGGTGAAGGGCTTGAAGGCGCTGCCCGCCTGGCGGTGGGCCTGGGTGGCCAAGTTGAACTTGGCTCGGGTGAAGTCGCGCCCTCCCACCATGGCCCGGATGGCCCCGGTCTTCGGGTCGATGGCCACCAGGGCGGCCGCAGGATCACTCTTCGCAGGGAGGTGCGAGGCGACGGCCTGCTCTGCAGCCCGCTGCATCCTTGAGTCCAGTGTGGTCGTGACCCGGAGGCCACCGGTGAACGTCTCCGCGTACCCGTAGGTGTCCTGGAGGGCCTTGGAGACTACCGAGACGAAGTACGCGAACTTGTGGGCCACCTCGGGCCGGAGGCGAACCTTGACCGGCTCACTCTGCAGCGAGTCCGCCTCTTCCTGCGTGATGTAGCCCTGGTCGGCCATCTTCTGCAGGACCGAGTTCCGGCGTACCTTCGCGGCGTCGGGGTGATCGACCGGGTCGTACACGGCCGGGGCCGGGATGACCGCGGCGAGCGTGGCGGCCTGCAGCAGGTTGAGCTTCCTGGCCGGGATGCCGAAGTACATCTGAGCCGCCGCCTGCACCCCGTACGCCCCGTTGCCGAAGTACACGGTGTTCAGGTACCGGCCCAGGATCTCGTCCTTCGAGTACTTGTGGTCGACCTTCACCGCCAGGATGGCTTCCTTGATCTTGCGGCCGAAGGTCCGCTTGTTGCCCGTGTAGACGTTCTTCACGTACTGCTGGGTTATGGTCGAACCGCCCTGTTCGATACGGCCGTGCGTCAGGTCGGCCCATCCTGCTCGGATGATCGAGAAGTAGCTCACGCCACCGTGGTGGTAGAAGTCCTTGTCCTCGGCCGCGATGACCGCGTTCTTCATGACGTCCGGGATCTGATCGAAGGGGACCACCACCCGGTTCACCTCGGCGTGCAGCGTGGTGATCAGCTTGCCGTTGCGGTCCAGGACGAACGTGGTCTGGGGGCCGGGGGGCGCGTCCGGGAGCTTGGTGTTCGCGTAGACGAACAGGATCATCAGGAACCCGCCCAGGATCGCGGCCAGCGGAACCACGACGAACGTCCACCAGTAGCGGCGGAACCAGCCCTTCTCCTTGACTACCTTTCGCTGCTGGGTAGCCCTGGTGGGCGGCGCGACGACCGTGTCTTCGAGGGAAGCACCGGAGGTTGGGCGGTGCTTGCCCCCCTTTTCGTTGATGGACCGCAAGGTGGCTCGATTCTACCCAGGGGTCCTCTGGCCACTCCCCAACCGAGTGTTGCGTTGCGATGGCACTTGCCCTTGGAGTGTCGGTCGATGAGGGAGGTGTTCGGCTGGAGAGGGGGCTAGCCGGCCGAGCGGACCATGAACGCCTCGCACAGGTGGTTCCAGCAGCAGCCGGTGCACACCTCGACCACGTAGCACGTCCCGCTCTGCTGGTTCGCCGCCAGCGCCAAGGCCTCGTCGATGTCGAACGCCCGGCCCTCCATGCGCTTCAAGCCCTCTGCGAACACGTAGGCCAGGAGGCGGAGCTCCTCGTTCCGGCACACCGGGCACGGCCGACGGGCCCGCTGGCCCATGTACCGGGCCGCCCGGAGGAGCTCGGGGTGGGCGTCGCAGATGTCGAACCGGGACAGGAGCCCGCGGCGGAAGTTGCGGAGCAGCGCGCGCTTGGCGAGCGTGTAGTCGACGACCCCGATGGAGTCCTTCTTGCCGGCCGGCACCCGTCTGGCCACGGCCGCCATTCTACCCGGGGGCGCCACCATCCCCGCTCGGCGAGCCGGAACGCACAATCGCCGGCTGGTTGGTCAGCGGCCTTCGATCACCGCCCTGGCCCTGCCGGTGATGGTCCGATCCGGGCCGACGAACACCAGCTCTATCGGGACCGTGACCCGAACGATCGCCTCGGCCCCGCCCGGCGAGCACCGGCAATCCACCAGCGACGCGCCGTTTCGCGTCGCGTATGTTCCCGCCACCTCCGAAGGATCGCTTCCCGAGGTGGCCACCATCTCCTGAGCAGCCGCCAGCGCGGCCGCATCCGCGGCCGTCTGGGCTCGGGACTTCGCCTCCAACGCCCGGAGCAGATCAACACTGGCCAGCGCCAACACGCCAGTCATCAGCAAGACCGCGGCCACCAGGATCGTGACCGATCCACCTTCGTTCCCCCGCCTGCGTCGGCCAGGCGAACTGAGGCGATCTCCGGCATGCGTCCGCGTCGATGGCTGGGGTCGACCCGTCACCCCATCTCCTGACGCATCGTTGCCGTGGCCGCCAGATCCACCGTGGGGGGGAAGAGCCAGGCCACGACCGGGATGGCGATCGGAGCGTGATAGGTGACGCCCACCGAGACGGCGGTGCCAGCGCCTCCTTCCCGTTCGATCCTGACCTCCAGGCGGGCATCGTCGAGGGTCGAGGCTGCCTCCGCTGCCGCCCGCCGAATCGCCTCGTCGTCCCGGGTCACCGCCGCCTCACGTGCCCCCGCTCGGGCCGACTCCACGACGACCAGCTGATCCTTCAACAGCACGGCCACCTGGACCAGCGCGAGCGCCATCACCAGGACCAGGGGAAGGACCAGGGCGAACTCGAGCGTTGCCGACCCTCGCGACCCGGCCTCGGCTTGACCGTCCTTCACTGAGCGCTGTTCGTGATGTCGTCGATGATCTTGTCGAAGAACGCGGGGAGCTTCCCGGACGAGCGGGCCCAGGCGATGAGCACCACAGCGATGGCCGCCGCCGCCAGGATCACGAGCGCGTACTCTGCCGTGGTCTGGCCGCGTTCCTCGCGACGGATGCGCCGGGCAGCGCCCAGCCGCCTTCGGGGCCCAGGGACCCGACCGGCGATGAGTTGCGCGCCGTGAGTAAATGCCCATCCATGCAACCGCACCAGCAAGAGGAGCATTGTTCACCTCCTTCCCGATCTCCTGATGAGCTCCTCACCGCAGGGAGCGGATGGTCGCGAGGACCACCGGTCCGATGGTGAGGAGGATGAAGGCGGGAAGGATGAGGAAGACCAGGGGGAAGAGCATCTTGACCGGGGCTCGCCTGGCCCGTTCCTCCGCCAGGGTCCTCCGTTCAGATCGGAGATCCTCTGCGACCGTTCTGAGCGCGGCGGCAACCGAGGTTCCCAGGCGCTGGCTGCGGCCCAGCGCCGAGACCAGGCGCCGCAAGGAGGGGTCGCCGAGACGGTAAACCACCTGGTCGAGCGCCATGCGCCATGGAATACCAAGATCGATCTGGCGAAGGGCAGCGGCCAATTCGTCGCCGAGCGGACCTCGAAGCGCTTCCGCGGAACGCCGGAAGGCAAGAGGAGCCGTCAGTCCCGACTGCGTGGTCGCGAGAAGGAGATCGGCCATTTCGGGGACTTGCGCGGCGATCCTGGCCGATCTCCGCCTGGCCATCCGAGCGATCGTGAAATCGGGGAACCGGAACGCAGCGACGCCGACGGGGATGGACACGAGCGCGGCCACGGGCAAAAGAGGCCCAAGCGCGAGACAGAGAAGGACCGCACAGATCGAAAGAGCTGCCTTCGCGCCAAGGACTGCCTCAAGCGGCCACGGGACGGCGGCCAACTCGAGGCGATTTCGAAGAAGTGCTTTCGACCGGGCAGTCAGACCGATTCGGCCCAATCGCTCCAGCAGGGGTGGCCACCTGCCCGAGGACGTAGCGCGGGGCTGGGTGAGCGGAGCCAGGGCCATCTTGACGGCGGGGTCGGCCTGAACCAGGGCCGCCATCGCCGCACAGGCCACCGAGCACATCGCGAGTGCGACGGCCAACGGGCCCAAGGATCAGAGCTCCACCCGAAGGAGTCGCCGGATCCACAGGTAGGCGGCGAGCTCGAGGACCAGCCCTGCCACCACCATGGCCGCTCCGGCCGGCGATCGGTACACGGGGACGACCTCCGATCGAGAGGTCGCCGCAAGCACCAGGAAGAACGCGACCGGCAACGCGCCGAGGACCCCTCCCGAGATCCGACCCTGCGCGCTGATCGCCCTGAGCTCCCGCCGGATTGAGGTGCGGTGGCGAATGGTCCTGGCCACCTCGTCGAGGGCTCCGGCAAGGTCGCCCCCGCTGCGCACGTGCAGGGTCAGCACCAGGGCGAGGAGCCTGGCTTCGTCGGTTCCCACACCGATCGCCCACCTTCCGAGCGATCGCTCGAGAGGAGCCCCGAGTTCGTTCCCGCGAAGCAGCTCCCCCACCGAAGTCTTCGCCGGTTCGCCCACCTCGCTCTCGGCGAACTCCAGGGCTTGACGGATCGAGAGGCCGGATCGAACGGCGAGGGCCACCGAATCGGCCACCTCGGCCACTTGCCGTTCGAGCAGCTCCGCCTCCCGCGAACGACGCCGCCGCGCGATCAAGACGGGAAGGGCCGCCCCTCCGCCCACCCCTGCCACGAGGCCGACACCGCCGATCAGGTGGAGCCCGAGCCATCCGACCAGCGCCGCAAGCGCCACCGACTTCCAGACAGGCCTGGCCGCGATCCGGGCGACTCCGATGCCGAGGGATCGTCCCCTCGGTGACCCCTCGCCGATCGCGCCGAGCATCCAAAGCAGGCCGTTCTCCCGGGACGAGGCCAGGGCCGCCCGCCCGAACAGCAGCGTCGCAAGAACCGCCGTGCCGAACAGGGCACTCGGCCCCCAGGGGCCAGACGCGGGCATCGACGTCACCTCACTACTCCAGGATCGTCCCCAGCCGTCGAGGGTGGCCGGGCCAACGCAGGAAGCGGGCGACCAGTATCAACGAGGGGTGGGACCGACGGTCATCGGCCTCGTGCGAGACTCCTTGGGTGGCCGACGATGGAGCGGGCACCTCTCGCCGCGGTGGGACGGCAGCGCCCTCTCCTCGGTCCCAGAGCAACCTCCCGATTCGGCTGTCGGCGCCGAGGGCTTCGTACTCCCCGGGACGTTTGCATCGGAACACGTCCACGAGAGCGACTGGTCCGGACCGAAGACCCTCCACCGAAGAGACGCGAGAGATGACGCGGCGGCCGTCCTGGAGGCGGCTCAGGTGGGCGACCAGGTGAAGCGCGGAGGCGATCTGTTCACGAACGTGCCCCACGGGCAGATCGACGTCTGCCATGAGCGCCATGGTCTCCAGTCTCGAGAGAAGGTCCCTCGGCGAGTTGGCGTGCGCGGTGGATAGCGAACCCTCGTGGCCGGTGTTCATGGCCTGGAGCATGTCGAGCGCCTCGCCGCCACGAACCTCGCCCACGATGATCCGATCAGGCCGCATCCTGAGCGCGTTGCGCACCAGCGCCCGCACCGTGACTTCCCCGTTCCCGTCGATGTTGGGCGGTCGAGACTCGAGGGAGACGACGTGTGGCTGGAAGAGCCGGAGCTCGGCGGCGTCTTCGATAGTGATCAGGCGTTCCGCCGGGGGGACGAACGAAGAGAGCACACCAAGGAGCGTGGTCTTTCCCGAGCCGGTCCCTCCAGAGACGACGATGTTCGCTTTGGCCCGGACGCAGGCGCCCAGGAAGTCCAGCACGGGTTGGTCGGCCGTTCCGAGTGCGACCAGGTCCTTGGGGGTGAGAGGCCGAAGGGTGAACTTCCTGATGGTGACCACAGGACCGCAGAGCGAAAGGGGCGGGATCACCGCGTTGACCCGTGCCCCATCCGAGAGTCGGGCGTCCACGTATGGCGACGATTCGTCGACCCTCAGACCGAGCGGAGCAACGATGCGTTCGATCAGGTGGTAGACCTGCTCCTCCCCCTCAAGTATCATCAGCAAACCAGAAAAGGGGCGTTGAGCTGGGAAAACGCATGGCGAGCCGGCCAGCGTCGTCGCGCATTGTCACAGGTTGTCGCAGGGTGTCGCGGTAGTCTGCCTACTAGTTGCCCTCAGAGAACAGGACTTACTTCGTCGAGCTAAGCATCGGGAACACCCAGTTGCCTGGATTGGATGAGGAGTTGGCGACGCGATTGGGTGCCGTAAGTCGGGACGCCATTACCGGACACGGTGTCATTCCTCTCCTGTCCAAGAGCTCGTGCAGGGGGAGAGCTGGATAGAGGCTGGAGGGGCCGACCGTCAACGCGACGATTCGAAGGGACAGTGATTCCAGCAGGTTGGGCAACGGTTTCCTACACCGTGTGTCGCAGGTTCGATTCCTGCCGGGGGCACGACCCTGACGATGTTCGAACCTTCTCGCCAGGTCACAAATCCTGCTCATGCATTAGGCATTTTCCACCGACGTCGCTCGGGCCCGCCTCAGGGTTCCGCGCCCGCGGAGTCCGGGTGCTGTAGCGCGAAGAGCTCGATCATCTTCTGCAACTCCTCCGGGTCCCCGTCGATCTTGACGATGCCTGCCGCGATCGCTTCGTCCGCGGACATCTCCCCCATGAGAACCCCGAAGAGGCTGTCGCTCTTCGCCTCGAGGACGAGGTTCGCGTCCTTCGCGGGCCCTCGGCCGTGCTCGAGTCTGCCGCTGTCGATCCGAAGGTGGAAGACGACGCCCTCGAGGCGTAGCTCGTACGTCGCGCGGACATGCTGAGCCGAATCGCGTCGAAACGACCCGAGAAGCGCAATGACGAACCACTCAGGCTTGAAGACCTGCTCTACGCTTCTGGCCTGGATCGTCTTCGCTCCCCAGCGCCCCAACGCGACGACGATCTCCTCGAGTTCCCGGCCGTACTCGGTGAGCTCGTAGGCGGTTCCCGACCCGGGGCGAGGCAGGAGGCGGCGGCGGATGACGCCCGCCGTCTCGAGCTCCTTGAGCCGATTCGAGAGCACGTTCGTCGAGATCCCCGGGAGCCCCTCGTGGAGCTCGCGGAACCGCTTGGGCCCGAGGATCAGCTCGCGCACCATCAGAAGCGCCCACCGCTCGCCTACGAGATCGAGGGCGTGGGCGACCGAGCAGTACTGCATGTAGCTTCGCGTCGTCACTTCTTTCACAATAGCGAACTTCGGCTTGACAAGCACGCTCCTCTCATTCATACTGCGGAAAACGCATTTCAGTTCTGCAAAGGAAGGAGCCTCGCCATGATGGCAAGCACGGAGTCAGCGCCTTCCGAGCGGCTGTCCGCCGAGGCTACGCTGCGGCCCGGACGACCTGAGGACGCCGAGGATGCTGGGCGCATCTGTTACGAGGCGTTCCACTCGCTCGCGACGGCACACGGCTTCCCGCCCGACTTCCCCTCGGCACAGATCGCGGCAGGACTGCTCGCGGGTCTTCTCGCTCACCCCGGGTTCTACTCGGTCGTGGCTGAGCAGGACGGTCTCATCGTGGGCACGAACTTCCTCGACGAGCGGTCGACGATCGGGGGCGTGGGGCCGGTCACGGTCGATCCCGGAGTGCAGAACTCCGGCGTCGGCACGCTGTTGATGCTCGACGTCATCGACCGAGCAAGGGCGAAGGGGCTTCCCGGGACGCGCCTTCTCCAAGCCGCGTACCACAACCGGTCGCTCAGCCTGTACACGAAGCTCGGCTTCGACGTCCAAGAGGCTGTCGTTACCCTTCAGGGCCCGCCCGTCGGAGAGCACGTTTCCGGCTTCATCGTCCGCACGGCAAGCGAGGACGATCTGGAGGAGATGGACCGCGTCTGCCGAGCCGTGCACGGGCACGATCGCTCGGGCGAGATCGTTGACGCCATCCGGCAAGGCAGCGCCTCGGTCGTCGAGCACGACGGGGCGATCGTCGGCTACACGACTGGGATCGCCTACTTCGGACACTCGCTCGCGACCAGCAACCCCGCGCTCGTGGCGCTGATCGCGGCCGCTCCCGAGTTCGGTGGGCCCGGCTTCCTGCTTCCAGTCAGCAACGGAGAGATCTTCCGCTGGGCGCTCGCCCGGGGCCTCCGCGTCGTCCAGGTGATGACGCTGATGACGCTCGGGCTCTATCACGAGCCACGGGGTGCATACCTCCCGTCGATCCTGTACTAACCGTATCCTGCGGGGGGCCCGCAGTGCTCGCCAAAAGCCGCGATGGCGAGCGATCACTTTCGAAGGGGAGCTTCGAGCTCGCTCGGGAAGAGCGTCGAGGGCGTCGACCACCGCCGGGACGGGGCCTCGGCCTTCGTTAGATGGCCGCTCCGCTCCTTCCAGCCACTGCCCAGTGTCCGGAGCAGCGGTCCCTGCCTCAGGTGAACGGCCCCCGAAGAAGCCGCTTCAGCTCTCAATGAGGCCTGACGGGGTCCTGTGATCCCCATCTGCCTTCGCAGAGGGCTCAGGTGGGCCTCATCTGGCGCGCCAGTTTGCTGTATCCAGCCCGCCGACCCTTGCCGTGTACCGGAGCAAGCACCAGGCTCGGGCCCTCTACCAGCGGGTTTGGGTTCGTATTGTGTAAAGCCAAGTGCAC
>JBKPGU010000105.1:0-7289 GCA_046729535.1 Actinomycetota bacterium | reverse complement strand
AGGGAGCCCTGGTCGAGCTGGCCAGCGGGAAGCGCATCGCGGCGGACGCGGTCCTCTATTCGGCCGGCCGCCGTGGGGCCACCGAGGAGCTCCAGTTGGGGACCGCCGGGCTGTCGGCGGACGACCGGGGCAGGATCAAGGTCGGACCGAGCTATCGCACGAACGTGCCCAATATCTACGCGGTCGGCGACGTGATCGGGTTCCCAAGCCTGGCCGCGACCGCCATGGAGCAGGGGCGCATGGCCGCCCTCGACGCGTTCGGCCTCGAGTCGCACGCGACCCCCGAGCTGTTCCCCATCGGCATCTACACGATCCCCGAGATCAGCTTCGTGGGGAAGACAGAGGAGGAGCTGACCGAGGCGTCGGTGCCGTACGAGGTGGGGATCTCTCGGTACCGCGAGCTGGCTCGCGGCCAGATCCTGGCCGACCACCACGGGATGCTGAAGCTCCTGGTGTCGCCGGAGGACCGGCGGCTGCTGGGAGTCCACGTGCTGGGCACGGGGGCGACGGAGGTCGTCCACATCGGCCAGGCGGTCATGGGAAACGGTGGGACGCTCGACTACCTGCTGGACACGGTGTTCAACTACCCGACCCTCGCGGAGTCCTACAAGGTGGCGGCCCTCGACGCCCAGAACAAGCTGCGAGCCACCCATCGCCTCTAGGCCCGACGGGCCCGCAGACCTGCACTCAGCCGATGATCCGGTGCGCCATGTGGGGTCACGAGAACCCCGAGGGCTCGCAGTTCTGCATTGTCTGTGGCTCGGCGTTGGGTACCGCCCCCCCGCGAGCTGCGCCGTGACTAGCGGCCCCGTCCGAGGGGCAAAGTCCTTCCTGGACGACATGTGAAGGGACGGCAGGCATGCGGTGGCGGCGCGGAGCGCGCAGCAAGAACGTACTGGACCAGCGAGGGCAGTCTCCCTCGGGGTTCGGCATCCCCGCGGTGGCCAAAGGCGGGATCCCGGCCGTCCTGGTCCTTGTTCTGGCGCTGTTGCTCGGTGGGCGGGTGCTGGGCGGGGGCGGCATCGATGTCCCCGACATCAACCTGCCCCAGGCGAACCCGCCCGGCGTTCCCCCCGGCGCCACCGGTCCCGACCCCGACGGCGACCTGGTGGCGTTCGTCTCGTTCGTCCTGGACGACGCGCAGACGACGTGGAGGAAGCTCTTCGCGCAGTCCGGGAAGTCCTATCGGGACGCCGAACTCGTGCTGATCTCCGACGCCGTAGACACGGGATGCGGGTCCGCCACCTCTGATGTCGGGCCGTTCTACTGCCCCGCCGACCAGCGCGTGTACCTGGACCTCGGGTTTTTCCGGGAACTCCGCGACCGGTTCGGCGCGCCGGGCGACTTCGCCCAGGCCTACGTGGTGGCGCACGAGTTGGGGCACCACGTCCAGAACCTCCTCGGGATCACCTCGGACGTCCAGCAGGAATCGAGGGCCCACCCCGACGACGCGAACGAACTGTCGGTCAAGACCGAGCTCCAAGCTGATTGCCTGGCCGGGGTGTGGGGCTACAGCACGGAGCAGCGCGACCTGCTGGAGGCGGGGGACGTTCAGGAGGGCCTGGACGCGGCGGCCTCCGTCGGCGACGACCGCATCCAGAGGCAGGCCACTGGGACGACGAACCCCGAGACGTGGACGCACGGTTCCTCGGAGCAGCGGATGCACTGGTTCAACCGGGGCTTCACCTCGGGGGACCCGGCATCCTGCGACACGTTCGCTGCCTGAAGGCGGTCTGCTTTCGGCTGGGCGGCCTTACGGCCGGACGGCGTGAACCACCACCTCGGCCGACTCGTCCCGACTCAGGCTGTCGGTGTTGACCACCAGGTCGTAATGCGTCGAGAGCTCCCGGTCGATCCGGTGGAACCGGCGGAGGTAGTCGGCGCGCGCCGCATCCTGATCTTTCACGGTTTTCTGCGCGTCGCGATCGCCCGCCTCCGACAGCCGCTTGACGCGAGTGTCCGGTGATGCCGTAACGAAGACACGAAGGAGGTCGTCCCGGCCGGCCAGGGACATGGATGCCGCGTGCGAGGCGATCACCACGTCACCGTGTTCGGCCGTCTCCTGGATGGCCTCGCGGATGAGGGCCCGAAAGTCCTCGCTCTTCCCCACCTCGCCGAGGTCGGGAACATAGCCGATGGTCCCGGCGCCGGCCGACATCCCCAGTCCGTCGACGAAGCGGACCAGGAAACCCTTCCGCCGCTCGGCGTCGGCGAGCTCGTCGGGCTCGAGGCCGGCCCTCTCGGCGGCGTCGGTGATGATCTCCTCGTCGACGAAGCGGAACCCCAGTCGCTCGGCGACCGCGCGTCCCACCTCGTCTCCCCCTGCTCCCACGGTGTGCGAGATCCCGACCACCCGTGTGCGCATGCTGTCCTCCTCCGGATCCGCAAGGAGCACCGAGTCTACCGAGCGGCGCGAGCGCGGCCCAGGAGGTGACGGCCGCCGCCATCTGCAGGTGCGACACGTCACACGGCGATCGTGGCCCACGGCACAGCCGCGGGAACCCGCCCACCCCTAGGCTCACCTCAACCAGCAAGGAGTTGGCCGGACAGTCAGGGGGACGTGATGGCGAACAAGCAGGAGTTCGACGCACTTCAGAGGGCGTTGCGGGACCCGACGCCGAAGGCGCCTGCGTGGGGTGGAGGCATCCGCAAGAGCACGAAGCCCATCGCTCGCTGGTGGGATGACGTAGCCGAGCGGATGAAGTCCACGCGAGATCGGGAAGAGCGCCACGAGCGGCGCGTACTGGCTTGACTTCCTGATCGCGTTCTTTCCTCCATCCCCGCCCATCCCACCGTAGGCATGGTTCGCCGTGGCAGCCGGGCTCCCTGCCTCCCCCTGCCTCCCTGATCGTCTCCATCGTCATCGGCCCGACGGCACCGTTCACTTCGTTGTCGTAAGGTTGCTCCTTCGCGATTTTCCGATCACCCACGAAAGGGGAACGGTCATGGCGCATCACGAGCATCCCAACGTCACGCTGGTCAAGGAGGGCTTCGATGCCTTCTCGAAGGGCGACATGAGCTGGTTCGACCAGCACACGGCGGACGACATCGTCTGGCACGTCGGTGGCAACAGCAAGTGGGCCGGCGAGTACAAGGGGAAGGCCGCCGTCTTGGACCTCTTCGCCCGGCAGATGCAGGCGATCGGGGCACCGCCCGACGCGGACATCCACGACATCCTTGGGAACGACGATCACGTGGTCGTCCTGGGGAACGCCAAGGCCAGCGCCCAGGACGGCTCCAGCGCGGAGTGGAAGTACGTGAACGTCTTCCACATCAAGGACGGCAAGACGACCGAGGCGTGGGGCATGGCGGAGAACGACGCCGCCGTGGACCCGTTCCTGGACAACCTGCCCGGCTGAGATCGGAGGGTTCGCCTCGCTAGGGGTGGTTGCCCGCACCAACGTCGGATGGAGGTGCGAGCGATGGATCGTCGGAACGAGGACGTAGCTCAGGATTTCCTCGATGCCTACGGGCGGCAAGACTTCCAAGCACTGGGGAAGTTGCTCACCGACGATGTCCTTTGGCACGTGGGCGGGAACCACCCTTTGAGCGGTGACTATCGCGGCAGGCAGGCCGTTCTCGACTACTTCGCCAAGGTACAGAACCTCACCAGCCAGACGCTGACGCTGGATCCGATCGAGATCTTGGCGGGTGGAGGTTTCGGCGCCATCTTCCTGAGGGTTCGCGCCGAGCGGGAAGGCAAGGATCTGGACGTGACGATGGCCGAGGCCTTCCGCGCGGAAGAAGGACAACTGGCGGAGTTCTGGGCCACCGCGGATGACCAGGAGGCCGTCGACCGCTTCTGGTCGTGACCGGCGAGGCGGCCTGAGGGGAGGTGGCGGCCATGGGTGCGGAGGAGAACAGGCGTACCGCCCGGATGGCGGTCGAATCGTTCCAGGCTGGCGACCTGGGGTCCCTACTGGGGCTGTTTTCCGATGAGGCGGTGTGGCGGGCGCCAGGCCGAGGCCCGCTGGCCGGGACCTACCGCAAGGAGAACCTGAAGGACTTCTTCGGCATGCTGGTCGAGCTCTCGGGTGGGACCGCGCGGCCCGAGATCGTCGAGATCCTCACGAGCGACGAACGGATCGTGTGGTTCTTGCGGTTCACGGCACACCGGGATGACAAGAACATCGATGTCCTCCTGGCTCAGCCGTGCCGGGTCGACGCCGAAGGCAAGATCGGCGAGACCTGGTTCCTGCCCTCCGATCAGCAGGCCTGGGACCTCTTCTGGTCCTGAGTCGCATCCGTCGGGTCTGAGCGTTACGTCTTCGTGGGGCAGACCAGATCGGCGGTGCAGTCCAGCAGCCAGTTGCGCACGACCGGGATGTCCACTCGCTGAGTCAGCAGCGTCTGGGCGCCCTCAAGGTCACCTTGCTATCCGGCGACCACGAACGTGCCGTTCATGGCCAGGAAGTGCACGTCGCAGCGGAAGTAGTACGTGCCTGCCGGCAGCGGCTTCACGTTGTACGTGACCTTCTTCGGGCCGTTGATCAGCTTTCCCTCGAAGAGAACAGTGGAGGCGCCGACGTTCTCGTAGATCGAAACGTTGTGCAGCTCGGAGTCCTCGTTGTCGAATTCGATCTTGAAGGCGGTGTCGGCCGGGGCAGCCAGGCACTCCTTGTCGAACGCGTGCCGCTGCGAAGGCTCGGTGAGCGTGGCCGTGATCGCCACTGTCGTCCCGCTCGGAGTGCAGGGAGGTCCGCTCGTCGCCGGGGGCGCGCTTACGGGCGGAGGAGTCGTCGCCGGCGGAGTGGTCGAGGCGGTGGTCGTTGCCCCACCGCCACAGGCCGCAGCAACCATCGCAAGCATTCCGAGGCTGAGGAACCAGGCGGGCTTCGGCATCTCTCCTCCAGAACTCGGCCTTGGGCGACAGGCCTGAGAGAGTCCTCGGCCTCTCCCGCAACGTAGCACAGGGCCGCCGGCGTGCGGCTCGGGTCTTACCGGCGCGTCGCTGGCCCCCCTGCGACACCACCACCCGTTTGTTCGGCCTGGGAGATGGCCCATGCCGCGTTGATCAGGCCGATGTGGCTGAAGGCCTGGGGGAAGTTGCCGAGCAGCTCGCCGGTCTCCTCGTCCACCTCCTCGGACAGCAGCCCGACGTCGTTGGCGAAGGCGATGGCCCGCTCGAAGACCGCCCTGGCTCGTTCGACCTTGCCCGCTCTGGCCAGCGCCTCGGCCAGCCAGAACGTGCACAGGAGGAACGTGCCCTCCTCTCCGGGGAGCCCGTCCACGCCGACCTCGGCCCGGTACCGGAAGACCAGGCCGCGCTCGTCGGTGAGGTCGCGCTCGATGCCCTCGATCGTGGCCAGCATCCGGGGGTCGTCGGCCGGCAAGAACCCCACGATGGCCATCATCAGGTTCGACGCATCCAGCTCGTGGCCGCCGAAGTACTGGGTGAACGCCCCGGCTTTCTCGGACCAGCCCTGCTCCAGGATGGCGTCGCGGATCTCCTCGCGCGCCCTGGTCCAGTCGGTCACGCGGTCCAGGCCGCCGATCAGGTCGGCCATCTCGATGGCCCGATCCAGCGCCACCCAGCACATCAGCTTCGAGTAGAGGAAGTCTCGCGGTTCGCCCCGGACCTCCCAGATGCCCTGGTCCTGCTCGTGCCACCGGGCGGCGGCTGCGTCGGCCACCTGGACCAGGAAGCCCTTGGTGGCATCGTCGATCTCCTGCAGCTGGTCGCGGAGGCGGAACGCCGCGTCCAGCAGCTCTCCGTACACGTCCAACTGGCGCTGGTTCCACGCGCCGTTGCCGACGCGGACCGGCCGACTGTCGCGCCATCCGGACAGGTGGGGAAGGGTTCGTTCGGACAGGTCGTGCTCCCCGCCGATGCCGAACATGATCTGGAGGTCGCGGCCGCCGGCGATCTGGGAGGCCACCGCCCCGGTCATCCAGGAGAAGAACTTGATGACCTCGTCGGGGCAGGCCGCCACCCACAGGGCATCGAGGGTGAACGAGGCGTCCCGGACCCAGGCGTAGCGGTAGTCCCAGTTGCGCTCGCCGCCGACCTCCTCGGGCAGCGACGTGGTCGGCGCGGCCACGATCGCCCCGGTCGGCTGGTACGTCAGCGCCTGCAGGACCCGGCCCGAGTGGTACACCAGGTCCTCCCACGGACCCTCGTAGTTCTGGTGAGCGTCCGACCACATCCGCCAGGCCTCGACGGTCCCAAGGATGCCCTTGGCGATGGCCTCCTGCGACCACGCCTGAGGTTCATCGGGGTCAAACGACAGCCGCGACTGGAGGGCGAACGAGGCGGACTCACCTTTCGCGAGCGTGAACTCGAACGTGGCGTTCGACCCGTCGATCGTGGTCTCGCGGTCGGTGGAGAGCAGCGAGCGAAGCGCACCGCCGCGTGACTGGACGCCGTCCTTCGTGACGGTGAGCAGCGGCGAGATCAGCCCGTACTCGGGCCGAGGCGCGAACTCGACCCGGATGGGGACCTCGCCATCGGTGCACTCGATCCGTCGAAAGATGGCCCGAGGCGCTGCGGCCCCCAGGTCGTGCCCATGCTCGGTCGGATCGAGCGCCATGGCATCGGTGAGCAGCGCCGTGCCGGTGGGGGTCCGGAACGTGGTCTCGAGGACCATCGTCCGATCGAGGTAGCGACGAGTGGCGGTGAACTCGGTGGAGGGCTCGATCGAGAAATGCCCGGCGGAGTCGCCGAGGATCCGCCCCAACACGGAGGGCGAGTCGAACCGCGGCCGGCACACCCAGTCGATCGACCCGGCGCGGCTCACCAACGCGGCCGAGTGACAATCCGAGATCAACGCGTAATCCCCGATCGCGGCTCTGCTCATCGATGCCTCCGGTTTGCGTCCTGCCGTAGCGGATGCGGATCCGTCGTCGGTGACTCGGTCCTCACAGAACCCCCGAGCGTTACGGCGGCCCGCCGCACCTGTACACTTGTTGTCGAGGGTTCAGCATCGCAGGCAGTATGTCGAGCAGTCCCGCTTCACAGCAGTTCCGCTTGCAGGTGGCTTCGAGCAGTTCCCTCACCGGCTGGACAGCCGGGCAGGCCGACGGACAGCAGTGAGGTCCGGACAGGCCAGGAAAGGAGGGAATCGCAAATGACCACCGGCACCGTGAAGTGGTTCAGCTCGGAGAAGGGCTTCGGCTTCATCTCCCAGGAGAACGGTCCCGACGTCTTCGTGCACGTCAGCGCGATCCAGGGCGCCGGAGACCGCAACCTCGATGCGCACCAGAAGGTGGAGTTCGACCTGACCGAGGGCCCCCAGGGCCCACAGGCATCGAACGGCCGGCCCGTCGCCTGAGGCGAACGGCCGCTCATC
>JBKPGU010000104.1:0-6132 GCA_046729535.1 Actinomycetota bacterium | reverse complement strand
GTGCAGGTGCCCCATCAGGCCGAACCCCGTCACGTCCGTCGCTGCCGACACACCAACCTCGCCCATGTTCTCGGCCCAGGCGGCGTTGGTAGTGGTCATGGTCTCGACGGCCGCGGCGAGCTGTTCGGGCGTGGCCGACCGTCGCTTCACTCCCGTGGTGATGATTCCGAGGCCGAGCGGTTTCGTCAGGTACAACCTGTCTCCGGGTCGCATCGTGGAGTTCCGTACGACGTCCTTCGGATCCACGAACCCGGTGACGGCCATCCCGTACTTCGGTTCGGGGTCGTGGATCGAGTGCCCGCCGATGACGAGCACGCCGGCCTCGCGGGCTGCGGCTCCTCCCCCTTCCATGACCTGGGACAGCATCGACAATGGGAGGTCCTTCACGGGCCAGGCCACCAGGTTCAACGCGAGGACGGGCGTGCCGCCCATCGCGTAGACGTCAGAGAACGCATTGGTCGCGGCGATCCGGCCCCAGTCGAATGGGTCGTCCACGATGGGCGTGAAGAAGTCCACCGTCAGGATCAGTGCCCGCCCGTCGGGCAGCGCGATCACGGCGGCGTCGTCGCCGGTGGCCGGTGACACCAGCACCTCGGGGGGATATTCGGTTGGGGTCAGTTGGCCCAGGACCTGGGCCAGATCGCTCGGAGCGAGCTTGCACGCTCAACCGGCTCCATGGCTGAACCGGGTGAGCCGCACCTCCTCCCGCATCGTCTCGGCCATGGGGTGAAGATACCCGCTGCAGGTTCAGCGGGGGATGCAGAGGTTACCGAAGCAGTGGCCGCGGAAGGCGAGATAGGCCAATCCGGCCAATGCATCGATCACGAAATGGGCGACGATCAGGGGCCAGGTCTTCCGCCACCGGAGGTAGACGAAGCCGAAGATCGCGCCGAGCAGCAGGTTCCCTGCGAACCCGCCCCATCCCTGGTACAGGTGATACGTGCCCCGGAGCACGGCGCTCGTCGCGACCGCCGCGGCTCCGGCCCACCCGATCTGCTCGAGGCGACGGATCAGATAGCCGACCGCCACGGCCTCCTCGAGCAGGGCGTTCTGCGCCGCTGAGACCAGCAGGATGGGGATGGTCCACCAGTGGCCGAGCGGCGGCACGGGCACGACGAACCGGTTGACGTTCAGCGCGATGGCCGACAGATAGATGCCCAGACCGCCGGCGGCCACGGCCAGGCCCAGCAGCGAGCCCCATCCCACGTCCTGCCGGAGCGTCGCGGTGCCGAGGCCGAAGGCCTCCAGCGGTTCGCCCCACCGCCGGGCCAGATAGACGACGAGTGCCACCGGAGCGAGGGCGAACATGATGCCGGTCAGCTGCCGGGCCAGCTCGACGTCGCGGAACAAGCTGACCGCCACCGTCCGATTGACCGGCGCCGACAGGAAGCTGAAGAACGCGTCGAACGCGCTGGCCAAGAGGGACAGGGACAGAACGACGACGACCTCCTCCGCCAGCACCCGGGGGCGGCGGCTCGGCTCCACCGGGGGAAAGGTCTCGGCCGGCGTGAGGACGGGGTCGGGATGGGCCACGCGCCAACTGTACGGGCCGCGAACCGGTTCGGTAGGAAGGGCGAACGCTCCGGGCGGCCGGCGAAACGGGTTGGTCGGGCCGCGGGCTAATCCGGCGCGGTGCACTCCCAAACGCGGAGCTCCCAAAGGAGCCGGCTTCCCCTCTTGATGAACCGGATCACCCCCGAGTCCATCAGCCGGCGAACGACGGCGGTGTCGGAGATCTTCGTCGGCATGGGGAAGAGGCGTTCGGTCAGTTTCCGCATCCGACCCTCCCCGAATATCCTCCGGGCGGCCCCGAGGATCTTCCGCTCGTCCTGGATGGACCCGGTCGGGAGGTAGAGGCGTCCGCCGGGAAGGAGATGGTCGGGCGTCGCCTCGAGCATGGCCAGTGGAACCTCGACCCCGGTCGGACCCCCGCTGTACCCGCCCGGAAACCAGTCGGTTACGGCCGCGATGTCGTCGGGGATCCCCGAAACGTCGCCGATGACCACGTTGGCCCTGAGCCCCTTGAGGGGTTCGAACAGGCTGCCGTGACGGAACTCGACACGGTCGGCCACGTCGAGCAGATCCGCGTTGCGCTTGGCGATATCCACAGCCCGCGCGTTCACCTCGGTGCCGTAGACCCGGTCCGCCCCGAGCGCGGCGGCCACGAACGAGAGGATCCCCGAACCGGACCCGATGTCCATGACGGTGTCGCCCTGGTTGACCACCAGGCCGCTCGCCACCTCCTTGCTGGTGTAGGTCGGCGCGAAGACATCGCGGGTGAGCAAGATGGTGAAGGGGCCACCTCGGCCCTGCCACCGGTACTCCTGGATCTCGGTCTCGGTCTCGGTCATCTGAACAAGCATCCTACCCCTCGGTAACCTGACCTGTACGCTAACGTACCTTTTCGCGAACGAGGAAGGCACGATGGACGTCGAAATCCGGCCCACGACCGCGGACGAATTCGAGCGGTTCGTGCGCGCGGTCGGCCGGGCTTTCAACGAGGACTCGTCGCAGGAAGAGATCGACACGTGGCGGCACGTCCACGAACCCGAACGTACCCTGGCGGCATTCGACGGCACCGACATGGTGGGGACCGCCGGAGCGTTCACGATGACCGTGTCCATCCCCGGGGGTGAACTCCCGATGGCGGGCGTCACCACGGTCGGCGTGGCCGCGACGCACCGTCGCCGGGGCATCCTCACGGCGATGATGCGGCGGCAGCTGGACGACGTGCGCGACCTCGGTGAGCCGCTGGCCGGGCTCTGGGCGTCGGAGGGGCCCATCTACCAGCGGTTCGGCTACGGCCTGGCCGCGTTCGCCTGCTCGATCAAGATCGACCGGAACCGGACCCAGTTCTTCTGGCCGATCGAGCAGCCGGGCCGCCTCCGGCTCGTCGACAAGGACGAGGCCCTCAAGGTGTTTCCGCCGGTCTACGACCGCGTTCGCGAGGGGCAGCCCGGCATGCTCGCCAGGAGTCAGATCTGGTGGGAGCAGCTGTTCGCCGACCTCAAGGAGTGGCGGGACGGCGCCTCGGCGTTGATCTTCGCCCTCCACGAGACCGGCGAGGGACCGGACGGGTACGTGGCGTACCGCGTGAAGCACCGTTCGTGGAGCGAGAGTGGCGGGGTGACCGTCCTGCGGGTCCGCGAACTGGTCGCCGCCAACCCCCCGGCGTATGCCGCCCTGTGGCGCTACTGCTTCGAGGTCGACCTCATCGGGCGGATCGACGCGTGGCCCCGTCCGGTCGACGAACCCCTCCTCCACATGCTGGCCGACCCGCGGCGGCTGAACTTCGAACTCGGCGATGGTCTGTGGCTTCGCCTCGTGGATGTGCCAGCTTCGCTGGCAGCCCGCCGGTACGCCGAGCGGGACGTCTTGGTGTTCGAGGTCCAGGACACGTTCTGCCCCTGGAACGAGGGGCGGTATCTCTTGGAAGCCGGTCCGGACGGCGCCGAGTGCGCATCCACCGACCGCGAGCCCGACCTCGCCGTGCACGCGGCCGACCTCGGGGCAACCTTCCTCGGCGGGGGCTCGTTCCCCGTGCTGCACCGCGCCGGCCGGGTCGTGGAGGCGACGCCCGGTGCGGTGGCCCGCGCCGAGCGTATGTTCGCGTCGGACCCCAAGCCCTGGTGCCCCCAAGTGTTCTGAGGCGCTAGTCTGCCTGCATGTCGCTGGTCGAACGCCGGCACAGCTCGCACGAGGTTCAGAACCAACCACCGCCACTCGAGAGCTACAACCTCTTCGAGCAGGACGCCGTTCTCCGCCAGGCGATCGAGCGGGAGGGCGGGGCGTGGGGACTCGAACGCCTGAACGGGTTCGGGGCGACCGTGGGTGGGCGGCCGCTGCGCCTCGGGGTCCAGGCCGACCGGAACCCGCCCGTGCTCCGGACCCAAGACAGGTACGGAAACCGGATCGACGAGGTCGAGTTCCATCCCGCGTGGACCGAGCTCCTGGAGCTGGGGATCCGGGCCGGCATCCCGTCGCTCCCCTGGCGGGAGCCGCGGGCCGGTGCCCACGTGGTTCGGGGCGCGTTGCTCATACTGCTGTCGCAGGCCGAATCCGGCGTGATGTGCCCGTTGTCCATGACGTACGCGGCCGTTCCCGCGCTCCGACACTCCCCCGCCCTTGCCGCCGAATGGGAACCTCGCCTCCTGGACCCCGACCCGGCCTCCAGCGCGCTCTGCGGGATGGCCATGACCGAGAAGCAGGGGGGTTCGGACGTCCGTGCGAACACCACCCGCGCCGAGCCGGCCGGAGATGGAGCGTTCGAGCTGACCGGGCACAAGTGGTTCTGCTCGCATCCCGTGTCCGATGCCTTCCTGGTCCTGGCCCAGGCACCGGGCGGGTTGTCGTGCTTCCTCCTGCCCCGGGTGCTTCCCGACGGGACGCGGAACGGGCTCCACATCCAACGCCTGAAGGACAAGCTGGGCACGAGGGCCTTGGCTTCGGCCGAGGTCGAGTTCGAAGCGGCCACCGCATGGCTGGTCGGCGAGGAAGGCCGGGGCGTCCCCACGATCATCGACATGGTCAACCACACCCGGCTGGACTGCGTGCTCGGTTCGGTGGCCGGGATGCGTCGGGGCGTCGCGGAGGCCACGCATCACGCCGCCTACCGGACGGCCTTCGGAAAGCGCCTGATCGACCAACCGCTGATGCGGAACGTTCTGGCCGACCTGTGCATCGAGTCCGAAGCCGCCACGCTCCTGGCGATGCGGTTGGCCCGGGCGTTCGATCCGGGCGCCGAGCCCGAGCTCCAGCGGCTGGCCACGCCGATCGCGAAGTATTGGATCTGCAAGCGGGCCACTCCCCATGCCGTCGAGGCCTTGGAGGTGCTGGGTGGCAATGGGTTCGTCGAGGAATCGTCGATGCCCCGACTCCTCCGCGACAGCCCCCTGAACTCGATCTGGGAGGGTTCGGGGAACGTGATCGCCCTGGACGTGCTCAGGGTGATGTCGAAAGAACCCGAGTCGTTCGAGGGGCTGTTGGAGGAGGTCGACCTCGTGGCCGGCGCCGACCCACGCCTTGACCGGACGATCGCCAACGCCCGCCAGCAGATCGCCTCGCTGGCCTCGTCGCCGGACTCCGCAGCCTACGTGGCGCGGCGGGTGGTGGAGCGCCTGGCTCTCGTCCTCCAGGCTTCGCTGGTCGTTCGTCATTCGCCGCCGGGTGTCGCCGAAGCCTTCCTGGCATCCCGGATCGCCGGCGACGGCGGTCTGGCCTTCGGCACCCTCCCTCCCGGTCTCGAAGCGGAGGCGATCATCGACCGCCATCGACCGAAGCTCATCCTCTGAAGCGAAACGGTTGCGTCGTTGAGGCCTCGGCCGGATCGGAGGTTCGCGGAAGGGAAACGGGTGCTACGGCCTGCGAAGTGAGACCACCATGTTCCCCACTCGCATCGCCAGGACATGGTCGCCGGCCTGGACCCCTGCGGGAACACCTTCAGGCCCCAGCCGCGCCTGCTCCACCGAACGGTCCTCGAAGACCACCGTCACGTCGTAGTACGTGACGCCGTGCAACGGGAACGGTTTCACCTCGAGCACCACCGCTTCCTGCTCCCCGAACACAACGAGGAGGATAGCTCCGTCGTCAGGAGGTGCTGACCGAAACCGTCCGTTCCCCGGTTCCCCGGAGGACCGCCAGGTCCAGCGTTCCGTCGGCGGCGAGTCGGTCCAACGCGTCGAACAGGTCATCGACGCTCTCCACCGGGGCACCGCCTGCAGAGACGATCAAGTCTCCCTCCTGCAGTCCTGCCTTCGAGGCGAGGCTTTCGTCCTCGACGGCCCTTACAAGCAACCCCTCGGCCTCAGGAAGGCCGACCGCCCGCCGGAGGCCCTTGGCCACGCGCGACGGGGCGATACCGATCCCCAGGTGCGGGCGCGAAGGCGCCTCACCCGTCGACAGTGCCGACACCCGCTGCTTCAACGCGGCGTCCGCCGGGATGGCCAGGTAGAAGCCTTCGCCGAGCCGATTCGTGTTGACTCCCAACAGGGCGCCATTCTCGTCGACCACAGGCCCGCCGGACGATCCGGGCAGGAGCGGCGCGGTGTGCTCGAGGCTACCGGCGATGCGGCGTCCCCTGGGACCGCGGAAGCTCCGCTCTGTGCCGGTGATCGTGCCGAACGTGACCCGAAG
>JBKPGU010000103.1:0-4151 GCA_046729535.1 Actinomycetota bacterium | reverse complement strand
AGCCCGGCATGTGCTTCTCCATCGAGCCCGGCATCTACCTGGAGGGCCGATTCGGGGTCAGGATCGAGGACATCGTCGTGGTCACCGAGGACGGCGCTGAGCGGCTGAACCACGCACCCCGAGACCTCGCCGTGGTTTCGTAAAGACCTGATCAGTCCGGCCGAAAATGGGTATCCTTCCCTCGTAACCTACGCATCGGTAGGTTATGGACAGCCGCATCCCCCAGGGAGGGTCATGCCGTGCCGCTGCTGAACATCCCCGACGAGTTGGTTGAGGTCCGGACGTCGCTTCGCCAGTTCATCGAACGCGAGGTCACGTCCCGCGAACAGCCCTATCAGCATGAGATCCGGGAGACGGGCACGTTCGACGCCTACAAGGAAGAGCGGCAGAAGATGCGCCGGCGCTCGGCCGAGCTGGGGTTCTACGGCGTGCATATGCCCGAGGAGGTCGGTGGGGCGGGGCTGCCGTACCTGGGACAGGTCCTGCTGCACGAGGAGGTGTACCGGCACGGGCTGTTGCTTGCCTCGTTCGAGTCGATCCTCCCCGTGGTCACGGGGCCCACGCCCATCTACATGGACTGCACCGAGGCCCAGCGGGAGAAGTACCTGTTCCCGCTCATGTCGGCGGACAAGACCACGTGCTTCGCCCTCACCGAACCGGGCGCCGGATCCGACGCCACGCGGGTCCAGACTCGAGCCGCGCAAATGAACGGCTCGTGGGTCCTGAACGGCCGCAAGCACTTCATCACCGGCGGGGGCGAGGCGGACTTCGCACTGGTGTTCGCCGTAACTGACCCGGAGAAGCGAGCCCAGGGTGGCATCACGGCCTTCCTCGTGGACGCCGACACGCCCGGTTACACCGTGACCCGCCATCAGCGAACGATGTCCCCGTACCAGAACCCTGCCGAGATCACGCTGGAAGACGTGGAGGTGCCCGAGGAGAACATCCTCGGCAAGCCCGGGTTCGGGTTCTACTCGGCCGTGAAGGGCATCAACGGGGCGCGCCTCCAGATCTCCGCGGCGGCCCTGGGGGTCGCCCAGATGATGATGGACCGCTCATTGGAGTACGCGAAGAGCCGGGAGGCGTTCGGCAAGCCGATCGGGGCGAACCAATTCGTGCAGGGGATGATCGTGGACTCCTACGCCGAGTTGGAACAGGCCCGCCTACTGGTCTACCAGCTGGCCGAGGAGATCGACGACGGTGCGGACGGGAGGCGGCAGGCCGCGCTGGCCAAGCTGGTTGCCACCGAGATGGTGGGGAGGGTGGCCGACCGCGCCATCCAGGTGCACGGCGGCAACGGGTTCATGACGGAGCTCGGGCTGGAGCCGTGGTACCGGGACGTGCGGGCGATGCGCCTGTACGAAGGGACGAGCGAGATCCTGCGATCGAACGTGGCCAAGACCCTCGGTCTCTGAACGGGATCACCAGCCCGCCCTCCGGGTTGCCGGCGAAGCGGGCCAGGCCGAACACGTCTGCCGCGGCCGAAGCCACTAGGATCGAGATCATGGCCCAGGCCCCCAGCCACCACACCAGTGGGACCAGGTCCAGGGAGCAGTAGAGCAACAAGCCGGTCCCCACCACCATCGTCCTCCGGACCGTTCGTTCGGTCAGGCGCTCGTGCAGGACCAGGAACGCCAGCCCCGGGCCCAGGTAGTAGGAGAAGACCACCGGTTCGAAAAGGATCCGCGCGGTGAAGACCAGCGCGTAGCCAGCGATCAAGCGCGCCGCCGGCTGCTCGCCCCGCAGGCGCCACGCCACCAGCCCGGCCGCCACGAACGCGCCGAGCCGGAACGGAGTGCCCACGATCGTGGCCCCGCCCGCGGTCATCCACACGGCGCGATGACCCACACCAAGGAAGACGCGCGCACCGAGGAGAGCCTTGCTCGCGTGGCTCCAATCCGTGATCAGGGGAAGGAGCACGAGTGCGAACGGGATCCCCAGAGCCGCGCCGAGGACGTGCGCTCTTCGCTCGCGAGGAGACGTGGCCACAAGGAGGGGGACGCCGAGCAGCGCCCACTGCTTGGAGGCCACCGCGGCCCCGAACAGGATGGCCGCGAGGACGGGGCGCCGGCGGAGTTGGGCGTTCACGGCCCAGAGGGCGAACGCCAGGGCCAGCACGTCCTCGCCGTGGCCAAAGATCACGGCCATGGGGAACAGCGTGACCGGGACCAAAGCCCACTGGGCCCGGCCCAGCCGGAACCTGGCGCCCGCCGCCCGCAGGAGGGCCCGGGCTGCATGGAGGAGGAGGATACCGGTGGCCGCCACCATCGGCCCGTAGAGGAGCCACATCGCCGGATATGGGACGGTGACGCCTTCGGTCAGGTGCCAGTGGGAACCGAGGATCGCCAGGGGCACCAAGAGCAGAGGGAAAAGCGGCGTTATCACGAGCAGGGGCGTGGCCTGGTAGATGGACGCGAGGCCACCGGCGGCCACCCGATGGGCCGCGGCCAGGTTCACCCAGGAGTCGTCGGGGAGCCACCACCCGGGATAGGCGCGGACCCACGGCGCCAGCCACACGGAGTAGACCATGCTGGCCGCGGTCACCAGCAGGCCGACGACCACGGCCGTTCGCCATGGACGGCGATCGCCGATGGTGGGCGCTGCGTTGAGCTCCAGCACGGAGATCTCTTTGGACGGCCTTCGATTCCTGGTATCGGCATGCCCGGCTGAGGAGGTGAGCGGTCCGGAACCGAGAGGCGTATCCACGGGGTCCTCTCTCAGCGGCGGGGCCGGATCCTGGTGCCCTGGGGAGTGTCCATGATCTCCAGGCCCTCGGCGGACAACTCGTCTCGGAGCCGGTCGGCCGTCGCGAAGTCCCCGGCGTTCCTGGCGTCATCGCGTCGCCGCACCAGTTCGAGCATCGCGCCCGTAGGCTGCCAAGCATCGACAGCCAGGCGTTCGAGATCGAGACCGAGGACCGAGTCCCACGAGGCCAGCAGCCCGTATTTCTCGTGACCGGACAGCTCCGGTGATCCCACGGCTTCGTTGAGCACCACCAGCGCCTGCGGCATGTCGAGGTCGGCGGCAACGGCCCCCCGAAACCGCCGATCGAGCTCCTGGCCGGCTTGCGACTCCGGACCCACAGTTCGACCGCCACCTTCGCCCGCCCACTCGGCGATGCGCTGGCGAAGGTGGGTCAGCCGGGCGTTCGCTCCTTCCAGCGCCTCCCAGCTGAAGTCCATCTCGCTCCGGTAGCGGGTGCCGAAGCAGAGCAGCCGGAAAGCCAAGGGGTCGATCCCCTCGTTCAGCAGGTCCGTGACCCTTCTGATGTTCCGTGCGGACTTCGACATCTTCTTGCCCTCCATCTGGAGGTGCCCACCGTGCACCCAGATGCCCACCACGGGGTGACCGACGGCTCCTTCCGATTGGGCAATCTCGTCCTCGTGGTGAGGGAACTTCAGGTCGTTTCCGCCCGTGTGGATGTCGAACCGGTCACCCAGGTATTTCATCGACATGGCCGAGCACTCGATGTGCCAGCCTGGGAAGCCCTCGCCCCACGGGCTCGGCCACTTCATCACCCGACCGGCGCCCGCGCGCTTCCACAGCGCGAAGTCCGCCGGGTGGCGCTTGTTCGGGTCGGCCTCCAGCTCCTGGCGGTGCCCGGCGCGCAGGGCATCGAGGGCGTTCCCCGATAGGTGCACGTAGTCGGGGAACGAACGGACGTCGAAATAGACGTTCCCGTCGACCTCGTAGGCGTGCCCGCGCGCGATCAGCCGCTGGGTCAAATCGATCATTTCGGGGATGTGGTCGGTGGCCCTCGGATAGGCGTCCGCCCGCTCGATGTTGAGGGCGTCGGCGTCCTCCAGGAAGGCCTCCGTGTACTTCTTCGCGATGTCCCACGCCGACAGCCCCTCGTCCGCCTCGGCCAGCTCCATGCGGTCGCGCCCCGTGTCGGTGACTTCATCCGTCATGTGGCCGACGTCCGTGATGTTCATGACCCACGTGATCTCCTGCCTCTCGGAGCGCAAGATCCGTCGGATCAGGTCCCCCAGCATGAAGGTGCGGAAGTTCCCGACGTGCGCGTATCGATACACGGTGGGACCGCAGCTGTACATCTTCACGGTCTGCCCGTCGACCCAAACCGGCATCGTCTTGATTCGATGCGGTTGGAGCAGCTTCGACAGGGCCTGCGGCGTGATCGGCTTGCCGAA
>JBKPGU010000102.1:0-3798 GCA_046729535.1 Actinomycetota bacterium | reverse complement strand
TTGGCCAGCAGCACGGGGTTCCGGGTCGGTCCCAGGAGCACGTTCGTGATGAGCTCGATGCGGTCGGTCACGGCGGCGGCGGCCGCGAGCGCGATCAGCGACTCGTAGCTCGGGTAGGCGACCCGGTCGATGGTGGCCAGGGTCGAGAAGCCGAGGTCTTCGGCCATCCGCGCCCATTGGACCAGTGTCCGCCCTGGGACTGCTGGAACCGGGTTGGGAAGCCCGATGCCGACGTCCACACGCACCTCCTCGCCGTCAGCCGCCGGAGACCGGGGGTAGCAGCGCCACTTCGCTTTCGGGCCCCAGGCTGCGGTCCGGGCCGGCGCTCTCTCCGTCCACGACAACGGCCCCGGCGGCGAGGATATGCCCGAACGTTTCCCCGAACTTCGCGGAGAGTTCCTCTCGTAGGGTGGCCACGTCCGGTGCATCGACATCGAGCTCGGACGAGCCGGCGATGTCGCGCAGGGCAGCGAACAGCTTGACCCGCATCAGGCCGGGGCCGAGGCAGGGCGTACGGGAGCGGTGGGGCCGACGTGGACGGCCTCGTTGGCGACGAGCAAGCCCAGTCCGGCGGCAGAAACATGCCGAGCGAACGCCGGCGTGTAGCCGTCCTCCGCGTGCCCGAATCGGCTGGCCAGCATGAGCCGCTTCGGCTCGCCGGCGTGGCGGTACAGCGCCCAGGCCTGCTCTTCGTCGAAGAAGTGATCGTCCCGGCCATGAACCAGAAGCAGCGGGATCGGGCTGACTCGGTCGATCACGTCGAGAGGCGCCTCGAACCCCGCCCACGTGCGAGCGACCCGCACCCCCGACGTGCGGAGCAGCAACCGGCCGGACGGGGTCGACGTAAGCCATACGGCCTTCCGGATGGCGTCCGATTCATGTCCGGACCACGTGGCCGGCGTGCTGACCGCGACCACCGCATCCGCGCCACCCAGCAGCGCTGCGTGGCGGAGCACCGCGATGCCGCCCATGGACCCGCCGAATGTCATGACGCGTTCGAACCCGTCGCCCCGGGCCCGCCCCACCGCGGCTTCGACGTCCAGCATCTCGAGCCCGCCGAACGTGCTCTCCCCGCTCGACTCGCCATGGCCCCGGAAGTCGAACGCGTACACGGTGAAGGTCTCGGCCAGCTCTTCCTGGAACCGCACCAGCCGGGCCTTCCGATGCCATCCCAGGAACCCGTGGCAGAACACGATGGCCGCTTGGCCCGTTCCGAGTCGATGCCCCCGCAGTGTGACTCCATCGGAGGCCCGGACCTCGAAAGGCCGCGCCTCGACCGAGTAGTGACGCGACCACAGATGGAGGGTCGGCGACATGCTTCTAGCGTATCCGGCTCGAGGGGCTCTGATAACCTCGGGGAACCTTGGGGCGAATCGCCTTCCTCACCGATCGTTCCCCGTCCGAAGCTCTCCCGGCCCTCCATTCCCTCGGGCTCGACGTGAAGACGGAGCCATTGAACGCCGACTCGCTGGGGCACCTTGCCGAGATCGGGCCATCCGTCCTGTTCGCCGACGCCGAGGAGAACCCCGAGCAAGCCTTCCTACTGCTGACGGCGCTCGCCGCGATCGGGGCACAGCTCCCGGTGATCGTCGTGTTGTCCCGCCCGGATCTCGAGCGGTTCCAGTGGGCCGACGTCGCCGACGACATCGTGCACTCGGGGACGCCCGGGCCGGAGTTGCGCATCCGGATGGCGATGGTCAACCGTCGGACAGGCGGTGCCGGTGAGGCCACCGTTCGCCTCGGTCCGTTGTCGATGGATGTCGAGAGCTACCAGGTGTTCGTCAGCGGTAGGGTCCTCGACCTCACGTACAAGGAGTTCGAGCTCCTGAGGTTCCTGATCCAGCGGCCGGGGCGTGTCTTCACCCGAGGGGAGCTCCTCCAGCAGGTCTGGGGCTACAACTTCTACGGGGGCACACGGACCGTCGACGTGCACGTTCGGCGGCTTCGGGCCAAGCTGGGCTCCGAGCACGAGGGCCTGATCCAGACGGTCAGAGGCGTCGGCTACCGTGCCGCCGAAGCGCGACGTGCCCCGTCCGACTCCTGAAGAGGCTCGCCCAATCGGCTTCGCCGCCTTGGCCCGGGACGGGGAATCACTCCGGGTGGACTAGTCAGGCTCCCGCGTCCTCGCCGGCAAGGAGGTGACGATCGACCCGTCCTCGGTGTCGGTGTGTTTCCCGCACATCACCGACTACCCGGCCCCGCCCAACGGTGGCACGGCGGTCACGGGTTCCGCTCGCGCTGTGCGGCGTTACGAAGAATTAACGCCCTCGAAACGCACGGTCGCCGCTCGGGGGGGTACCCTCAGCTCCGTTCCCGATCGCGCCTTCCCCCGTCACGAGGAGGATTTCGTATGGCCGATGGAACCAGCACTCCCAAGGACGTCCTCGAACTCGCCAAGAAGGCGGACACGAAGATCGTCGACTTCAGGTTCTGCGACCTCCCGGGACTGATGCAGCACTTCTCGGTCCCGATGGCCGAGCTCACCGAAGACGGCTTCGACGCCGGATACGGGTTCGACGGCTCCTCGATCAGGGGGTTCCAGGAGATCCAGGAGTCCGACATGCTCCTGGTTCCCGACCCTGCAGCCGCCTACATCGACCCGTTCCTGAAGGTCCCCACGCTGGCCATCCATTGCTTCGTCCGTGACCCGGTAACGGGCGAGATGTACTCACGGGATCCTCGGGGCATCGCCCGCAAGGCGGAGCTGCACCTGAAGCAGACAGGAATCGCCGACACCAGCTACTGGGGCCCGGAGTGCGAGTTCTACATCTTCGATTCCATCCGGTTCGACCAGAACCAGCACGAGGGCTACTACCACCTCGACTCCATCGCCGGGGTGTGGAACTCCGGTGCCGAGGAAGGCGGCCACAACCTCGGCTACAAGCCCCGATACAAGGAGGGGTACTTCCCGCTGCCGCCCATGGACCACTACCAGGACCTGCGGTCCGAGATGGTGCTGAACCTGCAGAACGTCGGGATCACCGTCGAGGTCCAACACCACGAGGTGGGGACGGCCGGCCAGTCGGAGATCGACATCCGCTACGACACGCTGCTGAAGACCGCCGACAACGTCATGAAGTACAAGTACATCGTCAAGAACACGGCTCGGCTGGCCGGCAAGACGGTGACGTTCATGCCCAAGCCGATCTTCCAGGACAACGGCTCCGGCATGCACACCCACCAGAGCCTGTGGGTCGATGGCGAGAACCTGTTCTGGGACGAGATGGGCTATGCCCAGATCTCCGACACCGCCCGGCACTACATCGGCGGGCTTCTGGCCCATGCCCCGGCCCTGTTGGCGTTCGCCGCGCCGACCACGAACTCCTATCGCCGCCTGGTTCCGGGCTACGAGGCGCCGATCAACCTCGTGTACTCGCAGCGGAACCGTTCCGCGTGCGCGCGGATCCCGGTGTACTACAAGACGCCGGCAGCGAAGCGCGTCGAGTTCCGTTCGCCGGACCCTTCCTGCAACCCCTACCTGGCGTTCGCGGCCATGCTCATGGCGGGGCTCGACGGCGTGAAGAACAAGATCGAGCCCCCGGACCCCATCGACAAGGACCTGTACGACCTGCCGCCCGAAGAGGCGGCTGAAGTCAAACAAGTCCCGGGGTCGCTGGAGGAGGTCCTCGACGCCCTGGAGAACGACCACGCATTCATGCTCGAGGGTGGCGTGTTCACCCCGGACGTCATCCAGACGTGGCTCGACTACAAGCGAACGCACGAACTCGACCAGGTTCGTCTTCGCCCACACCCGTGGGAGTTCTGGCTTTATTACGACGTCTGAGGTCGAAATCGCAT
>JBKPGU010000101.1:0-4711 GCA_046729535.1 Actinomycetota bacterium | reverse complement strand
GGCATCTGCTTCTCCACCCCGGCGAGCCCCGTGCGCTCGCCAGCTTGTCAAGGAAACGGGCTGTGCTCGCTCGTGGCCGTGGGGCCATGAGGAAGAGTTCAGGCTGCACGGCCGGCTGAGGGTGTACAGATCAGCGATCCGATCAGCAGCGCTGACGCCTCAACTGCCCCCCAGGGAACCGCGTCACCCCTCCAGGCTGCATTCCTCGCCGCACCTCGGTCCGCGGGACATCACTCGTTCTTGATGTCTCGGCCATGAACGGTCACGGCCCAGATCACGGCGATGTCCAGCGCGATGATCACGATGGACCAGACGGGGAAGTACGGGATGGCCATGAAGTTGGCGACCAGGCTGAGCACGGCGAGCCCCGTGGCGACGGCTCGGGCCCAGGTCGCCCCTGACAGGAGGGCGAAACCCGCGAGCCCAACCACCACGCCGACGACAAGATGGATCCAGCCCCACGCGCTGACGTCCAAGTCGTACGTGTAGTTCGGCCCTACCACGAAGAACTTGTCATTGATGACCGCGGCGAGGCCCCACAGCGCGTGCAGGATCCCGATGGTGATCATCATGACGCCGGCAAAGACCGTGAAACCGACTGCCCAACCGCTGGGCCGCTCCATACTTCCCCTCCTTCACTCAGGTTCTTCGGCTCTGGGGGATTGAACAAGAGAGGAGGCTCCGAATGCAAGGACCTTACGGCAAACAGTCTGGGCGGCGCCCCGTTGGCTATCGTCCTGGGCTCTGGCCCTGCTTGCGGCGGGCCGAGGTGTTATCGACCCACAGATGCTACAGGAGGCCATTCGCGGTCAGGAATTCCTTCGCTACGGCCGCAACGTCCCGCCTATCGATCACGACCTTTCCGACAAGTTCAGTCACCTTCTCCGTGGAGAGCCCGGCGCTGACCGCATCGAGCAACGTCCGAACCTCGTCGTTCAGCTTCTCCGTGCGGATCACGGGCGTGATGTTCTCCGCGTTCTGAAGATGCCTGTCGTCCACAAGTGGGACGAAACCGTTCTGCCTGATACTCGGGTCCGTGGAGAACAGCAGGCCGATCTGCACCTCGTCGGCCTTGAGTGCGCCGATGGTCTGCGACCCTCCCACATCCAGCGCCTTGAAGTCGTCGAAGAGGATTCCGTAGACCTTCTTCAGCCCGGGCATGCAGAACGGCCGTTGGGCGCACTCCGGTGGCCCGCCGAACGTCAGTTGGCCGGCGACAGGCACCAGCGAGCTGATCGTGGTGAGGTCGAACTGCTGGGCCGTCTTCGCGTTCGCCACGAACTCATTGGTGTCCTGGGCCGGTGAGGGTGTGAGCACCGTGATCCCTCTCGGCTCCATCAGCAGGCTGTCCTGCCCGGCGACATCAGCGGTATTCGCCGAGGCCTGTGCGTTCGGATCCAAGAACAGGAGCAACGACGACAGGTACTCTGGCTTCAGGTCGATCTGCCCCGACTCCAGGGCATTCTGAGAGATCTCTCGGGACCGCAGGTCCAAATCTCGCTCGACCATGTAGCCGGCTCGCTCCAAGACCTGCGCGTACATCTCCGCCACGAGCTGGTTCTCGGTGAAGGCACCGGATACGCCTACCACGATCGTTCCCTTCAGCCCACCGGGACCATGCGGTGTCCGGACCGGACCGGATGGGCCGCACGCCGCCAAGGCGACGCACACCGCCGCCAAAACGAGTTTCCGCGCGAGGGTCATCTCCGCCTCAGGCCGACGGGACCGTGATGGGAAGGTCCGTGTGGCGGCGGAGCAGGACGTGGGCCGGAGTGGGCCCCTTTCCCTTCAGATCGACTATCTGGGTTGGCCCGAATGCGTAGCGATCCTCCAGTTGTCCGGCCGTCGGCTCCGAGACCAGGACCTGGCCGGCCTCCGCGCACTCCTGGAGCCTGCTTGCGAGGTTCACGGTGTCACCCCAGAGGTCGTACGCGAACTTGCGGTATCCAATGATCCCGGCGACGGCCGGCCCGGTGGCGACACCGACCCTCACTTGGATCGGATCGCCGGACGGCCACCGAACCTGTCCCGCTTCGGCGAGGATCTCCAACGCCATCGTGACCGCCGCTCCGGCACCATCCGCCATGGGGACCGGCGCCCCGGCGACCGCCATGTACGCATCTCCGATGGTCTTGATCTTTTCCAGGCCGTGTCGGTCGGCGATCTGGTCGAACCGGCGGAACAGCTCATCCAGTGCGCCGGCGAACTGCTCCGGGGATGACCGTGCGCCCTGCTCCGTGGATCCGACGGCGTCGGCGATTATCAGCGTCACCTGGTCGAACGCCTGGGCAATCCGCCCGCCGGAAGAGGTCTTGAGTTTCTCGACGATGGCCTGCGGAAGGATGTTCAAGAGCAGGCCGTCGGATCGCTCCCGCTCCTGGTCCAGCTGTCGCTCGCGGAGGAAGACCTGTCTCGAGAACCGTTCCAGTCGATAGGCGGCGAGTCCTCCCAGGACCCCGAACGAGACCAGGTAGAAGGTCGCAAGCACCCGGCTCACGTCGACGATGTACCGGGCGGTGAACGCGTACGGCAGGTAGGCGGCGATGCCGATCACCGTGACCAGCACGACCAGGAGGAACCGAAGCCGCAGGAGGGTGTAGGTGAACGCCGTGATCAGGATGACGCCCACGTACCCGTACTCCGCAGGCAACGTCAAGATATGCGAGACGTAGTAGACCCAGAGCAGGATCGTCGCCGCGGCGATGACGACCGACAACCCTTGCCAGATGCGCCGGAAGAATGGCGTGAACGTCAGCCCGAGGCCGATCATCAGCATCGGGATGAACACTCCGAACCGCATGAACGTGTCGAGCCTCCGGTCGGACAGGGCCAGCATGTGAGGTCGGAGGAGCAGGCCCCACGCGACCCAGAGGGCGATACCAGACAGGAAGGCAAAGCGGATGTTGACTACACCGTGGCGGAAGCGGTCGTCCCGATATGCCGACTCGAGGGCAGGGTCGCGGAACCGAAGCCGCAGCCGTTCCAGGCTGAACGGCCACCGCTTTTCAGATTGCCTTGTTATCTCCGTCCGGTCCATCCTGGACTTTCGAATGCTCTCGCCTAACAATGATGACTGCGGACGCATGGCTTTGTCAGCCAGCGAGCCTGCAAAGACGATACCAAGGGCTTTCAAGCGCCCGAAGTGCAAACCCCCAGGTAAGGTGCCGATGGTTGCCATGCTGGCTCCCGAGGCTGCCGAGCATCTAGCCTACGCTGGTGGATCCGGATGTGATGGCAGCTGTGGCCCTCTCGCACCTGGGCGAGCTGACGCCTGCAGTCCTCGAGCAACTGTTCACGGGGGCCGTCAGGATGAAGATCCCGGCAGGCTCGGTCGCTCACAGGGAGCGTGAAGAGACTGCGTATCTCGAACTGGTCGTTTCGGGGGTCATCCGGGTCTTCGTGACCGCGCTCGACGGCCGGACGATGACCATCCGATACTGCCGGCCCGGCGAGCTCTTGGGAGCCATGTCGCTGTTCTCATCCGGTTTCAAGGAGCCGGCGACGAAGCAGGCAATGAGCGACGCGGAGCTGCTGAAGATGTCTCCGGCGACGGTCCGTCGCATGGCCGAGAGAGACGTGCGAGTTGCCCGCGTGTTCCTGACCGAGCTGAGTGAGCGGGCGCGGAACTTCGTCCATGAGATCCTTGGGAGCGCGTTTGCCACGGTCCGTCAACGCGTGGCCCGGCAGCTGCTCGACCTTGCCGCGAGTCGTCCCCGTGAGCAGCGGCCCGACGGAGAGTTCGCGGTCCAGATCACGCAGCAAGACTTGGCGGCTGCCGCTGGGACGGTTCGGGAGGTCGTGGTGCGGACTCTGCGCCAACTTCGCGAGATCGGAGCCGTGCGGACGGAACGCGACCGGATCGTGATCCTCGACCCTGCTCTGCTGACCGCGGAGTTGGGTGGAACTCAGGTTCCTGACGAACGCCGAGTGGCGGGGGATAGTTAGCCTATGGCTGGGCCGAAAACGCTGCCGAAGCCCCCGGTCCCCCTCGAGGCCGACGCCGTGGAGGCTCTCGCGTCCAGCCTCCGCGGGGAGCTGATCCGGCCCGGAGACGGAACCTACGATGCACACCGGCGGGTGTGGAACGGTTCGATCGATCGATACCCGGCGCTCATCGCACGGTGTGCGGGGGCATCGGACGTCATCGCGGCGGTGCGTTTTGCGAGGACCCACCAGCTTCTGGTCGCCGTACGCGGTGGAGGGCATAGCTTCCCGGGCTATTCCGTATGCGACGGTGGCTTGGTGATCGATCTGTCGCCGATGAAGGGGATCCGGGTCGACCCCGTGGCGCGAACGGTCCGAGCGCAGGGGGGTGTGCTATTGGGGGAACTCGACCGCGAAACGCAAGCGTTCGGATTCGTAGTCCCGGCGGGCTTCGTTTCGCATACAGGGTTGGCCGGGCTCACGCTCGGTGGTGGCATCGGCTTCACCATGCGGAAGTTCGGCCTCACGATCGACAACTTGCTCTCCGTCGACCTGATCACGGCCGAGGGGTAGTTCGTGAAGGCCAGCGAGGACGAGAACCCGGACCTCTTCTGGGGCGTAAAGGGAGGCGGCGGCAACTTCGGAGTCGTGACGGAGCTCGAGTTCAGTCTCCATGCGCTCGGTCCTGAGGTCCTGGCCGGCCCGATCTTCTGGCCGATGGACGACGCTCCCAAGGTTCTGCGCTTCTATCGTGATTGGGTCGCCGACTGCCCCGACGAGCTAATGA
>JBKPGU010000100.1:0-8369 GCA_046729535.1 Actinomycetota bacterium | reverse complement strand
CGGCGACTGTTCCGAGGCATCGAGGAGGCCGACTCGATCACCCTGGACCCCCACAAGGCGATGTTCCTTCCCTACGGGACCGGCAGCTTGCTCGTCCGCGAGGGCCGTCTGCTACTTGAAGCGCATTACGTCGGAGCGGATTACCTCCAGGACTTGGCGAAGGAGGACGAGATCCCGAACTTCGCCGATTACTCGCCCGAGCTGTCCCGGGACTTCCGCGGCCTTCGGGTCTGGCTCCCGCTCAAGCTCCACGGCGCCCGGGCGTTCCGCGACGCGCTCGACGAGAAGCTCGACCTGGCTCGTTATCTGTACGAGGAGCTTCGGGCCACGCCGGGGTTCGAGCTGCCCTGGGAGCCGGAGCTGTCGGTGGTTGCGTTCCGGTACCGGCCCGACCGCGGCGACCCCGAGGAGTTCAATCGCCAGCTGCTGGAGCGCATCAACGCGTCGAAGCGGGTCTTCCTCTCCAGCACCTTGATCGATGGCCGGTTCGTCATCCGGGCGTGCATCGTGAGCTTCCGGACCCATCGCGACCGCATCGAGGAAGCCGCCCAGATCATCAAGAAAGTTGCCGCCGACCTCTCGGCCTGACGGCGCCGGCGAGGTTCCCCAGGTCTATCCGGGCTCGCCGCCCAGCAATGAGCCTTGGTTCTTGGGAGGCTGCTTGCGCGATGTCGGCGACTCGGTCGCCTCGGCCGGATGCTCGACCAACGCCACCACACGGTTGGCCATGAACCGTGCCGTCCGGACCACCTGCCCCGTCCGGGTCACTTCGTTCACCTCGACCACTCCGCGCGCGGTCGCGACCTCGACGCGCCGGCCGGCTCGCGTCGCGCTGATCTCGAACTCCCGGGTCCCGTTGCCGGTGTCCACGACGATGTCGACGCGGTCGCCTCTCATGCCCCGATCCTACTTCCGCGCCGGGACACGGTTCGGCTTGCCGTCGGCCACCCGGTAGCCGGTCCGCTCCCGAACCACCAGCCCGCTGGAGGCCAGCTCGGCCAGCGCCGCCCGCGCATCGTCCGGCCTCCAGCCGAAGGCCAGGGCCATCTCGATGGGGCAGGAGTAGACCATGGTCTGCATGTATCGGGCCACGGCTCTCCGTTTGCCCGCTTCCTTGTCTCGTCGAGGGGGGATCTCGAACGCCCGCGCGGTGAGCTCCAGCACCGCGCTGGGCCACCCCGAGCCGGCTTCCTCGGTCCCGAAGTGCGTGACGACCAGGGCCCTCCCGAGCTCCGTCAGGGCCGAGGAAAACCGACTTCCTCTCTGCTTTCCCTCCAGGTTGACGGCCTGGCGGAGGATCGCCGTGGGGAGCGGGCCGCTGCGCAGGAGGACGGAAGCCATCCGAGCCGCATCGGGACCCAGCGGCGACTCTTCGAAGTCCCTGGGACGCCCCGATCGCGGGTAGAGGTCGGCCAGCATGGCGGGGGAGAGGAACGACGGCTTCCCCCGGATGAACCGGCCGTACCAGGAAAGCCGCCGGAGCGGAAGCTCGTCCTTCCATCCCCACACCCGCTGGATCTCCGGCCCCCACTCGTGGGCCGACTCGCCGACCGACCGGTCGCTGGCAGCCCCCCACAGGGACGGCATGGCGACGGTGTCGTTCGGGAACAGGAAGGCGAACCCGACGTCCTCCACGAATGCCGCCGCGCGGGGGATGCTGCCGATGGGGCGCCGGCTTTGCCACCATCGCCGGGCTCGCTCGGCTTCGACATCTGGCGGCTCGCTCTTGGGCATGGGGCCAATGGTGTCAAGGTTTCATCTGCCTGACCAGGCGATCCTCCTTGGTTCGATCAACGAACGGTTGCTATCGTGGGCCGTGTCCGTCCCTCGCCGCCGGCGAGATGGAGGTTGGATGACTCCGGTCAGCCGAACACGACTGGGCCGCCTCGTCCGGGGCGCGATCTCGGTCGCCATCGTGGTCGGGATATTCGTGGGCGTCCTCCCGCGGATCGCCGACCTCGACAAGGTCTGGGCCATCATCCTTGGTCTGACCTGGCGGGAGGACCTGCTGATGGTCCTCGTGGCCGCGTGGAACATCGTCACCTACTGGCCGGTCGTCGTGAACGCCATGCCCGGTCTCTCGTACCGGCAGGCCATCCTCGTCAATCACTCTTCGACATCCGTGGCCATGACGCTTCCCGCGGGGGGCGCGATCGCGGTGGGGGTTTCGTACGCCATGTACACGTCGTGGGGGTTCCGGACTCGGGAGATCGCCCGCTCGGCCGTGCTGACCGGGATCATGAACACGATGACCAAGCTGGCCCTTCCGGTGGTGGCGCTCGCCATCCTGGCGATCATCGGGGAACCCAGCGACTGGGTGCAGTCCACTGCGGTCGCGGGCGCGGCCATGTTGGGCGCGGCGACCGTGCTCCTCACGCTCATCCTGTGGTGGCCCCGATTCGCGCGCGAGATGGGATCGAAGCTCGGCACCGTGGTGTCATGGTTCCGAGGGCTGGCCGGCCTTCGGCCGTACGAGGGCTGGGGGGAGACGGCCGTGCGGTTCAGAGGGCAGACGATCGATCTCCTCCGAGATCGATGGCCGCTCCTGGTGGGTTTCGATCTCCTCTCGCAGCTTTCCGTGTATCTGGTTCTCCTCGTGGCTTTGCGTGTGGTCGGCATCCCGGCTGCCGAGATCGGCTGGGCCGAGGCCCTGGCGGTGTTCGCCATCGTCCGGCTGGCGTCGGCCTTCCCCATCCTTCCCGGCAACGTCGGGCTGGCCGAGCTGGGATACATCGGGGGCCTGGTCCTGGTGGGCGGTGACCGGACAGCGGTTGTGGCGGCCGTCCTGCTGTTCCGGTTCCTGACGTTTTACGTGCAGATCCCCATCGGCGCGTTCACGTATCTGGCGTGGCGACGGAGCCAGCGAAGGCGAGGCGATCGGGAGCCGGTGATCGAATTCGACGACCGCGAAGCTGCGGTCGAGGAGGACGACACACTGGGGGCAGCTGCGACCCGCTAGGTCGCTCTTCGTCGAAAGTCGCTCGACTCGGTTCCGGGCCGGAACGGATTCCAGCCGAGCCGGAGGACCCGCACCACGCGAAGGAGGCCGCTCGAGCAGTAGGCGACGAAGGCGGTGGCCAGGGCGGCCAGGGGGAGGGCCGACACGGAACCGGCCGCCAGGATGAACAACCGGACGTCCCTGCCCAGGAGCATCAGGGACATCGGGCGGTCCGATGAGGGCGGGAGCTCGAACGTCGAGGCCTTGTCCTGCAGCCGGTAGGCGATGATCCCCCACCCGGCAGCCGACGCCAGGATGATCGACGCCCGGAACGTGCGCGATGGATCGACCCACAGCCATAGGCCCACGCCGGCCACGATGGCCGCATCGATCATCCGGTCGGCGGTCGCGTCGAGCCGGGCTCCCGCACGCGATGTTCGGAACTGCAGCCTGGCGGTCTCTCCGTCGATCCCGTCGAGCACGGAGTTGAGCTGGGCCATCAGGCCACCGACGACGGCCCGCCCCGCCGAGAGGGACCACGCCGCGTAGATGCCGACGAGGAAGGCGGCGAACGTGAGGAGGGTGGGCGACAGCCGGAACGGGGAGATGGCCATGGTCAGTCTGGTGGACAGGGGGCGGTTCAGGTTCCTGGAGATGGGGCCGTCGGTGGGGTTCGCCAGGGAACGGCGGAGCATCGTCCGGGCGGTGCGGAGATCGTCGGGGGTGTCGATGTCCTGCCACCAGGCATCCTGAGGGATGGCGACGATCCGGAGAGGCCGGTTGTGGGAGAGTTCGGTGATGGCGCCGGCCAGCGTGTGGTCGCCGGAAGCCGCCGCGCTCCGCTGTGCCTCGAAGACTTCGGGCCCCAGCATGAAGACGCCGCAGTCGATGGCCGGGTCCTCCAGGCGCTTGCCGAACCCCGTGGCCAACCCGTCCTCGACCTGCACCTTGGTCCCCTCGACCCAAACGTCTGGGGCAGGCGAAGGGTCGATCAGCACCGCCGGCCCCGACGAGCGAACCAGAGAGCTGAGAGCGCCCGGCGAGAACACGGTATCCCCGCACATGACGACGAATCGTTGCTCGCCGATCAGCGCGTCCTCGGCAGCGGCCAAGGACGAGCCGTTGCCCGACTCCCACGATCGGGACTGGACGATGCGAACCCGCTCGGTCGAAAGGTTGTCGAGGGCTTCGCGGACGGACTCGCCCTGATGGCCGGACACGACGACCACCCGCTCGACCCCGGCGGCGAAGAGCGTCCGGACCGCGCGTTCGACCAACGGCAATCCGCCAAGAAGGACGAGGGCCTTGGACCTTCCTCTGGTGATCTTCGACAGTCGCTCGGCCCACCCCGCCGCCAGGACCACGCCGACCCGGGGAGGTCTCGCTACGTGAGACGGTCCGGCGGCTTCCCCGTACTCGGCCGCTTGTCGGATGTCCTCGACGCGCTCCTCGGCGGCGGTCGGACGGTCGAAGCCTCCCTCGGACAACCCCGTTCTCCCTCCCCCTGCGGTCGGAGATAGCTTGATTGGTCGACGCGTCCCTGGCAAGACAGCCTAGGCTGGACCGATGGAGGAGATGGGATTGTTCCCGCTCGGCGTCGTCCTCCTGCCGGGCGAGCGGCTCCCGCTGCACATCTTCGAGGAGCGCTACAAGGAGCTGATCGGCGAGTGTTTGGAGACCAACCGGGAGTTCGGCCTGGTCCTCGCGGACGAAGAAGGACGGCGGTCCGTCGGGACGACCGCCGCCATCCGCGAGGTCCTCGAGCGCTTCCCCGATGGCCGGATGAACATCCTGGTCGAAGGCCGTCGCCGCTTCACCATCGGGGAACCCACGGAAGGCCGGTCGTTCGACACGGCGCTGGTCGAGGAGCTTCCCGACGAACCCGACAGCGCCGAGAGCCAACCCGACGAAGCGGCCGTCGCTGAGTGCCTGCGGGCCTTTCGATCCGTCCTCGAGGCGGCCGGCGTCGAGGCCGACGACCTCGATCTCACGGCGGAGAGCATGGCATTCGAGATCGCGGGCCGGATCGAGTTCGGTCCGGAGGCCAAGCAGGAGCTCTTGGAGTTGCGGTCCGAACGCGCTCGCGTCATCCGGCTCACCGCATTGCTGGACCGGGCGGTCGATCAGGTGTCCCTCGAGCGCAGGGCTCGAGATTTGGCTTCCGGGAACGGCCACGTCAAGGAGGGCGAGTAGCCGGGGTGGTACCACCCCCGAGGGGGTTCGGCCCGCCACAGCCGGTTTTTCGGTCCGTTCCCTTCCGAAAACGTGTTCCACCCGGTCAGTATCAGCTTGTGACCGCGCCTTTCGTCCTGGACGCAACGAAGCGGATCGGCTTCCCATGACCGCACGGACCCGAAGGATCGCCATCTGGGCGCTCGTTGCGGCGACGGCGGCTGCGGTCATCGGATCGGTCGTTCTGCTACTTCTGACTCTGTCTCAAGGGAAAGAGACTGGAGTCGACCCCGTGGGGAGCGTCTTCGTCGTCGTTTCGTCGCTGGCGTTCACGGGTCTGGGTGCGGTGATCGCGGGGCGGGGGCACCCCATCGGCTGGATCTTCCTGCTGATGGGGCTGGGGTTTTCGGTTGGCTTCGGACTGACGTCCAGCTATGCGCTCTATGGGCTGGTCGTACACCCTGGCTCGCTTCCGGGGGCCCGATGGGCGGCGTGGCTCGATTGGCTGTCCGCGATCACCCTGCTGGGTTTCGTTCCCGTCTTCCTTGCTCTTTCCCGACGGCAAGCTGCCCTCGCGGCGATGGCGGCCGGTGGTCTGGTTGCTCGTCATCGGCGCGACGTTTTCGTTCGTCTGGGACGCGTTCAGGCCCAGGTTGATATCGGTGGGCGCCTCCGGAGCGGAGGTCCGATTCGCCAATCCGGCCGGGATCGAGGCCTTGCGGAGCGCTGCGGGGACGATCCTCACCATCGGAGCTGGGGCGGGACTCCTGGCCGCCGCGCTGGCGATCTCCTCCCTGGTCGTGCGGCGCCGCCACGCCGACCCCGTAGTCAAGGCTCAGATCCGCTGGCTGGCCTTCGTGGGGATGGCCCTCCTTTTGCTGTTCGCCCTCTTCCCGATCGTTGGCGCGATCTTCGGGCAGGACTCGGCCATATCGAACGCGTGGTTCATGGTCTTCGCGACGATGTTGGTACTTGGAACGCCGGCGGCGGTGACGATCGCCGTCCTCAAGTACCGCCTGTACGACATCGACGTCGTTATCAACAAGACCCTGGTCTACGGTCTGCTGGCCGCGTTCATCACCGCGGTGTACGTGGGCATCGTGGTGGGGATCGGCCAGGTCGTGGGGTCCAAGCGGAACCTGGGCCTGTCCATCCTGGCCACGGCGCTTGTGGCGGTGGGGTTCCAGCCGGTCAGGGACCGGGTCCAGCACCTGGCGAACCGACTGGTGTATGGCAAGCGAGCCACGCCCTACGAGGTGTTGAGCGAGTTCTCGGGGAGGATGTCCGGGGCCTACCCTGCGGAGGACCTCCTGCCCCGCATGGCCCGGATCCTGGCCGAAGGGACGGGGGCCCAGCAGGCGGACGTCTGGCTGCACGTGGGGCAGGCTCTGTACCCGGCGGCCTCCTGGCCTCAGGGGTCCGAACCACCGGCCCCCGTTCCGGTCCCGGACGGTGAGCTCCCCCCGATCGAAGGGGTGGACAAGGCCCTCCCCGTGGTCCACCGTGGGGAGCTGCTCGGCGCCCTCTCGATCACCAAAGGACGAGGGGATCCTTTGCGGCCTGCCGAGGAGAAGCTGATGGCCGACCTGGCCTCGGGGGCCGGCCTGGTCGTTCGCAACGTCCGCCTCACCGCCGACCTCCTGGCCCGCCTGGACGAGCTGAAGCGGTCCCGCCAGCGGATCGTGGCCGCCCAGGACGAGGAACGAAGACGCCTCGAGCGCAACCTCCACGACGGGGCCCAGCAGCAGCTGGTGGCCCTCCAGGTCAAGCTGGCCTTGGCCGAACGCCTGGTCGAGGAGGGGTGCCGGGTGAAGTACCAGCTGGGAGGCCTCAAGGCCGAGGCCGGAGAAGCCCTGGAGAACCTGAGAGACTTGGCGAGGGGCATCTATCCGCCCTTGCTCGCCGACCAGGGGCTCGCGGTTGCCCTGAATTCGCAAGCTCGGAAAGCAGCCATGCCTGTGGAAGTGTTCGCCGAGCGACTCGCTCGCTACCCGCAGGACCGAGAGGCCGCGGTGTACTTCTGCGTGCTGGAAGCTCTCCAGAACGTGGCCAAGTACGCGAAGGCCACTCGGGCCACCGTGACCCTGGCCGAGGAGGGCGAGCAGCTCGCCTTCACCGTGACCGACGACGGGCGGGGTTCGACACGAACACCTCGTCGTACGGCACCGGTATGCAGGGCATGGTCGACCGGCTTTCGGCCCTGGGCGGGGCGCTCGAGGTCGTGAGCGTTCCGGGCGAGGGGACCAGAGTCACGGGGTGGCTGCCGGCGGGGGGGATGACGGTGATGGGGGCGTGACCGCTCGAGGATCCCGCAGTCTGGCGTGGGGCCTGGTCGGCTTGGCTGTGGCCCTCCTGGCGGCGCGGTTCTCCCTCGGCGCGTACACGGGGAGCCTCACCGACCAGGGCGGCTACTTCTACATCTCGGTGTTCGTGTTCTTCGTCGTCGCCTTCGTCTTCCCGGGCGCGTTCATCATCAGCCGCCAGCCTCGCAACACGATCGGTTGGCTACTGATCGCCATCCCGCTGATGGGCGAGCTCGCGTTCTTCGTGGGCGACTACGCGACGTATGGCCTGGCGACGAACCCTGGCAGCCTTCCCGCGCCCCGGTGGGCGGCCTGGGTCGACCGGTGGGCGATCGTGCCGATGCTGGCGAGCTTCATCCCCCTATTCCTGCTCTTCCCCGACGGACGGCTCCCCTCGCGCCGATGGCGTCCGGTCCTCTGGCTCACGGTGGCCGCGATCGTCGTCGCTACGATCGCCTTCGCGGTCACCCCTGGGCGGATGACTGGTGCCTTCGCGGAGCTGACTAAGGTTCGCGTGATGAACCCCCTTGGGCTCGATGGCTTCGGTGGGCTGCTGAATGCCGTCTCGCAGATCGCGGGCTTCGCCACGCTCCTGGCGGCGTTCCTGGCCGGCGCCGCGCTGGTCGTTCGATTCAGAAGCCGGCGTGGCGACGAGCGTCAGCAGGTGAAGTGGCTGGCCTTCGTCGGTGTTGCCTTCCTGGTCGAGTTCGTCTCGACCCTCGCCATCTCGGGAGCCTTCGGAGACGAGACCCAAGCCAGCAACCTTGTCGGGAACGTCGGCTTCGGGATCATGGCTCTCACCCTGGCGGTCGGAATCCCCGCCGCGTGCGCCATCGCCATCCTCAAATACCACCTGTACGACCTCGACGTCGTCATCAACAAGACATTGGTCTACGCGGGGCTGGCCGCGTTCATCACGGCGGTCTACGTTGCCATCGTCGTCGGGATCGGCGCCG
>JBKPGU010000099.1:0-7249 GCA_046729535.1 Actinomycetota bacterium | reverse complement strand
CCGCTCCGTGCGCGGGGGGTTGTGTGGGCGCGGGGGGTGGGGCTTGGGGGGGGGGTTGCGTGGGGGGGGGGGCTGCGGCTTGGGGGGCGGGTTGAGTGGGCGCGGGGGCTGCGGCTTGGGGGGCGGGTTGAGTGGGCGCGGGGGCTGCGGCCTCCGCCTGCTCCGAGGTGGTGGTGGCCTGACCAACCGGCTCTTCGGGTTGGGCGCTCACCTTATCGACTGTCTTGGCCGGGCGCGGCTCCGGGGCGGGTCGTTCGGCGACGGCGGTCGCGGTCCAGGCCCCGGCCATCTGTGGGGCCGGCCTGCCCGCGCCGACGGCAGGCGGGCGAACCGTCCTGGTCAGCAGCGGTGGCCTGGCCCCCGGCGGAAGCTTGGGAGGCTCCTGACGTGCGTAGAACTTCGGCGCGAACCGCAGATAGCTGACCCCGACGGCCACCAAGATCAGCACGGCCAGGATGATGGCGCCCAGGGCCATCCACATGATCCATTTCGTCACGCTCGAGCTGGGTGTGATCGAGAAGTTCGGCGTCACCTGGACCTGGGCCTGGACCTGGGCGGGGGCGAGAACGAACGCCACCGTCAAGGTGGCCAGCAACCAGTGAGCGAGCCTCAGCGGACGCCGGAGGTGCACAGCGGGCGATTCTATCAGCAGCCCCTTTCGAGACCGTTGCGCGGTTAACCGGGGATCGTTGATGCCTCCCCGGCCTTGCCGGAGCAGAGGGCTGTCTATCGGCCGGGTCGGCCGATAGACTTTGCCATCCCTCCCGCCGGGGAGGGTGTGCGACCCAGAGGCGAGTCGTCGTGGCTGGAAAACCCAACCTTAGAGGCGGGCCACCTCTTCTCTACCCACAGGATCGTGGGCGTGTGGTCCTAGGCCTGGTGCTGGCAGTCCTGGGGCCTATCGCGGCCACCCCGGCCTCCACGGCCGCCGACCTTCGGCCGTTTCCAGCCCTGTGGTTCCTGTTCGCGATCGTCACGGTAAGCCTGATCGGACTGTTCGTGGCCGGCGTAGTGGCGTCCGTGGTGTCGAGCGTACTGCTCGATTACTACGTCCTGCCGCCCACCCATTCATTCGCCCTCTCCAGTCCACGCGGCCTGATCGGCCTGGGAGCCTTCCTTGTGATCGGGATCGTCACCAGCTACTTCCTGTCGAGAGTCGAGGTGGCGAGGTCCGACGCCGAGGCCGCCAGGAAGCGGCTGGGATTCCTGGGGCGGGCCAGCGACGTCTTGGCCACGTCGCTGGACACCGATCGAACGCTGACCCAGCTGGCTCACCTGGTGGTCCCCGAACTGGCGGACTGGTGCGCCGTCGACTTTCTGGAACCGGACGGCTCGATATCCAACGTCGCCTTCTCCCGTGCCGGCGAGGGACGCCGGTGGCGTTCGCGCTCCCCGATCCCACAACCCCGTCATCCGCACGTTCGCCGGGGCGCCCGCCCGGTCATCCAATCGGGACGCTCTGAGCTGTATCGGGAGATGCCGGAGGGCCTCATGGTCGAGCCGTCCCCCGACGGCTCCCGGGAACTCGGCCTCAGCTCGGTCATCGTCGCCCCGTTGTCGGCCCGGGGGCGGACGTTCGGCGCGCTGACCCTGGTCGCGTCCAGGTCCCGGCGGCGCTACACGCGGGACGATCTCATCCTGGCCGAAGAGGTGGCCGAGCGGGCCGCACTGGCCATCGACAACACCCGCCTGCACGGCTCCGAGGCGCAGGCCCGTCGCGCGGCCGAGCTGGCCGCCGACCGCACGGGGATCCTCCAGCAGGTCACCGCCCTCCTTTCGGGGTCACTCACGCCCGAGGACATCGCTGAAGTCCTCGTGTCCGATGGGATCGGTGCGGTGGGAGCGGTCGGCGGTCTGGTGGCGATCGTGGCCGAGGATGGCCGCACGCTGGAGGTGATGCGGAGCTTCGGGTACGAGCGGAGCTTGCTACAGGGGTGGGGCAGCCCGCTGGACTCGCCGCTCCCGCTTCCCGAGGCCCTCGCGACGGGGGGACCGGTCGTCGTCCAGAGCTTGGGCGAGCGGGACCGCCGGTATCCGCTCCTGGCGGGGACCCCACCATCGGTGGATCACTCGTTGGTCTGCCTGCCAATGGTGGCCGGGGGTCGGCCCCTCGGCGGCATCGCCGTCACGTACCCCGAGTCTCGGAGGTTCAGCCCGGAGGAGCTCGACCTCATGATGGCCCTGGCCCGCCAAGGAGCCCAGGCCCTGGACCGAGCCCGGCTGTTCGCTGAACGCGCCCAGGTGGCTCGAGCCCTCCAGCGGGGCCTGCTGCCCCCCGTCCTCAGCGAGATCCCCGGGCTCGAGATCGCCGCCAGCTACCAGCCGGCAGGCGGCGCGGCCGATCCGGGTGGCGACTTCTACGACACGTTCCAGACCGCGGAGAACGAATGGGTCCTGATGATCGGGGACGTGTGCGGGAAGGGACCGGAGGCCGCGGCAACCACCGGATTCATCCGCAACACCGTGCGGGCCATCGCCGGGTTCGAACGGCGGCCCAGCGCCGTCCTCTCGACGGTCAGCGATCTCCTCCTGTCCGCATGGGAGGGAGTGGGCTTCAGCACGATCTGCTACCTGCGGGTGCGGGTCGACAAGTCCGGCGTCCGGCTGACCCTGTCCGCCGGTGGACATCCGCTCCCCTTTCGCCTTCGGCCCGATGGGACCGCCGAACCGGTGGGCCGGCCCGGCCACATCCTGGGTGTGTTCGACAGCCCGACTGTGTACGACGTCGCCATCGACCTGTTTCCCGGCGACGCCATCCTCCTATACACCGATGGCCTGATCGATCCCCGGGCGTGGGGTGCCGATTCGGCCGACGAGAAGCTGGCCGCATTCCTCGAGGGGCTCGGAGGGTCCAGCGCCGCCGGCATCGTGGAGGCGGTCAGCGGGCTGCTGCCGCAGACGGAGATGCAGGATGACGTCGCCCTGCTCGCGATCCGGGCCGGTCCGCCCGGGAAGAAGGGGAGCTGAGGGCGAAAACACGGTCATCATCGACCGCCCGGCCGCCGAGGTGTTCGCGTTCGTGGGCCTGCTCGAAGCCTGATCGAACGATCGCCGCATGGCCTCAGCGGCGTCCCGTCGCAGCGTTCTCCTCGATCCGCGTCTTGACGATCTTCTTCACCAGTGCGACGGGGATGGGCCGATCCGACCCGAAGCGCAGCGTTCCCTTTCCCGAGAGGTACGGCTTCAGAGCCTCGCCGTGTGCCTCCATGACCGCCTTGCTGGCCGGGAAGAGGCTGCAGTGGTCCTTGAAAGCCGCGTACCACACGACGAATCGGCCATGGGCTTTGAACGCCGGCATCTGATAGCTGATGGTTTCGGTCGCCTCGGGCGCCGCGGCCTTGATCGCCTTCCGGAGTTTCTCCAGAGCCGCTCGCGGCTCCTCCGGCAGCGCGGCCAGGTAATCCTCGACGCTGGTTGGTGCGGCCATCGAGCCGGAGCGCGGAATCGAACCGCGGACCTACGCATTACGAGTGCGTCGCTCTGCCGACTGAGCTACTCCGGCGGTCCCGTCATTGTACCGACCGGGCTTCGGCCGGCCTCGACGAGTGCCGGTAGAGTGCAGCCGTGCCGAAACGGGAGGAGGAGATCCACAAGAAGCTTGGGGACGCGATCAGCGCTCGGGTCAACGAGAGCCTGCTCAAGAAGTTCGGCGGCCTCCCCGAATTGCCCGACGGCGTGGTCACGATCGTGTTCACCGACGTCGAAGGCTCGACCGAATTGGTCCGAGACCTCGGCGACAAGGAGGCCCATTCGATCCTCCGCAAGCACGACGAGGTCGTTCGAGGGGTGCTGGCCGAACAGGACGGATTGGAGGTCGAACGGGCCGGGGACGGCTTCATGCTGGCGTTCCGCTCGCCGACCAAGGCCGTGGCATTCGGCTTGGCCCTCCAACACGCGCTGGCCCGGGAGGGAACAGTCAAGGTCCGGATCGGGATCGACAGCGGCGAGGTCATCCGGGAAGAGAAGGGATACTTCGGCCGAACCGTGTTCCGGGCGGCGCGACTGTCCGACCTTGCCCCGGGGGGACGGGTGTTCGCGTCTGAAGCCACCAAGGCCCTGGCGGACTGGGAGGCGGCGTTCCTGTTCGACGACCTTGGTGATCACGAGCTGAAGGGGTTGGGGGGCACCCACCGAGTGTTCGAGGTCCTGGACGCAGAGCCTTCGGCCTGACTCGACCTCCGATTACAGCGCGCTCACGCGAAGGAACATCCGCTCCAGGACCAGCCGCGAGTTCAAGTTGGTTTCGTCCGCCAGGTCGGCCCTGGCCTCCTCCACCGCGCCCATGGCGGTGGCCGCCTTCACCGGATCGCCCAGGCCCGTCTCGGGGCCACCCGGCCGGTCGAGGTTGATCATGGCGTCCTCCGCGCCCCCTGCAGCCCGGACGACGGCGTCGCGCCAGTAGGCAGCCAGGGACAGCAGCGCCCAGTCGAGGAACTCCCGTTCGGCTCTCCGCAACCGCCGCTCGTGCTGCTCCTCGAGCCGCCGCACCACCGAACGGAAGCGATCGTCCGGCCTTCCCCGATCGTCGAGATACGGCCCGAGGTCTGCCTTGAGCTCCTCGCCCAGCCGGGCCCGGAACTCCTTCGCCGCCGCCAGCAGGTCCTGGGCGGCGCCAAGCGCTCCCCCTACCCCCCTGCCGGCCAGCATGCCGGCCTCCAGGGCGACCTGCCGGAACTCGAGCTCCCACGCCCCATCCCTGGCCAACCTTCGGGCTCGTCCCAGGTTCCCCCCGGCCAACCGGCAGGCCAGGAGGGCCCGCTCGTGGTCCACGCCCTCGCGGACGAGGGTCTCGACGACGAACGCCTCGGAGAGCGGGGGGAAGGCGATCTCCTGGCACCGGGACCGAACCGTGTCGGGGAGGTCGTCGGGCCGGGCCGACAGCAAGGTGAACACCGTGTCGAGGGGAGGCTCTTCGAGGACCTTGAGCAGGACGTCGGCCGCCTCCATCCGCAGCCGGTCCGCCTGCACCACCACCATGATCTTTCGGCCTGCCTCCGGTGGTGTGAGGTACGCGCGGGCCGCGAACCACCGGGCCGTGTTCGTGTCCGACGCGTCCTTGCCGACCAGGATGTCAGGGCCGGTCGGCTCCAGGATCAACATGTTCGGGTGCCGCTCTCCCAGGGAGAGCCGGCAGTTCCGGCACACCCCGCACCCGCCGTCCGGGCACAGCAGGGCCGCAGCCAGGGCCCGCATCCCGAGCCGCTTGCCGGATCCCTCCGGCCCGGAGAACAGATAGGCGTGGTGGGGGCGAGGGACGGCTCTGGCCAGGAAGGCGGTGGCGGACTCCTGGCCGGGGACGCCGGCGATGACCGGAGGCAGGCCGAGCACGTCGCTCATTCACCCTCCTCCTCCGGTTGTAGGAAGCGGTCCAGGGCTCCTTTGACGCGAAGATGGACCTCCTGAGGCGAGCCGCTCCCGTCGATGATCCGGAAGCGGTCGGGGTGCTCGTCCGCGATCCGGAGGTAGGCGTCCGCCACCCTGGCGTGGAAGGCAAGGTCTTCCACCTCGAACCGGTCGTTCCCACGCGACCGGGACAAGCCCTCCTCGGGATCCAGGTTGAGCAGGATCACCAGGTCGGGGAAGAGCCCCTGGGTCGCCCAGGCGTTCAGTGTCAGGACGTCGGGTTCGCCAAGGCCGCGGCCGGTTCCCTGGTACGCCAGCGAGGAATCGACGAACCGGTCGCAGAGAACGATCTTCCCCTCCTCCAGGGCGGGCCTGATGACGGTGCTCACCAATTGGGCTCGAGCCGCCGCGAACACCAGCGCCTCGGCCCTGGGATCGACCTTGCCGGTCGTGGGATCGAGGACCGCGTCGCGGAGGCGATCCCCGAACCCCGTCCCGCCGGGCTCGCGGGTGATGACGACCTCATGGCCCTTCGACACCAAGTAGTGCTTGGCCAGCTCGATCTGCGTCCCTTTGCCCGCCCCCTCAACGCCTTCGAAGGTGATGAACTCGCCCCTTCGCTCCGTCTTGCGGATGCGAGGGATCAGGGCCAGCGGGCGAAGCTTCGCGATCCGGCTCCTCCGAAGCCCTCCCCGGGAGAGCCCGGCGGCCGCCACCACCGCGAGCCCTCCCACGTAGAGCGAGATCCGGGTCCCGGAGAGTGGCCTGCCGCGAAACGAGAACGGGTGGTGCGAACCGATCGCCGCCGACAGCGCTGGGAACACCACCAGCGCCAGGAAAAGCGTCATGCGCGCCAGGATGGTCAACGTGGCGAAGGTTCGCCCTCGGAACTCATCGGCAACGTTCTCCTGAAGCATCGTGTATCCCGTCACCCAGGTCAGCCCCACACTCATGCCCATGGGAATGGTAAACAGTGCCGCCAGGCCGATCGTGGGCATCGCGGCGAGCCCGAACAGGGAGGCCGCCGCTCCAAGCATGGCCAGCGAGAACAGGTTGTCCTTCTCGATGTACCGGACGAGGAAGTTCATCCCGCCGAGCCCCGCTCCCATCCCAACGCCGAACGCGATCACCAGCAGGCCGAACCCGGTCGATCCTGCGTCGAGGTCGTAGTGGGCGAAGATCGGTCCGAGCGAGATGACCGCGCCCACACCGGCGAAGGCGACGGCGATCCCGATGGTCATGGCGCGAACGATCGCGTGGTCTCGGAGGAACCGGAAGCCTTCCCGGACGTCTTGGAACAGCGACCGGAAGGAGAGCTTCTTCTCGTTGGCCGCCCTCAGCCTCGCGACTGCGTTCTGGCGGAGGTCCAGCTTCGAGATCATGCGAGCTGAGAACGCGAACGTGGCCGCATCGAGCCACAACGCCAAGGATTCGGGGCGAAAGCTGAAGTAGGGGATGTAGTTGCCCAACAGGGCTCCGAGGCCCGCCAGCGCCGTGTAGATGGCGCCCCCCAGCGGGAGCGTGCCGTAGGTGGTGACCAGGCCGACCGAGTTCGCGTTGGCCAGCTGCCGTCGCGGGACCAGGTTCGGGATGCTGGCGTCCTTGGCCGGGCTCCAGACCAGGCTGACGATCTCGATCAGCACGGTCGCGATCAGCAACCAGACCAGCGTGCCGACGAGCGGAATGGTGACGAACAGCGCGGCGCGCAGCACGTCGCCGACGATCATCGTCCAGCGCCGGTCCAGCCGGTCCGCGATCCAGCCGGCGATCGGCCCCATCACCAGGGCCGGCAGCACCCGGAGGAACAGCACACCGCCGATCGCGAAGTTCGCCGCCCGGTAGTCGTTGCCGGCCAGCGCCTTGGCCATCGCGGTCAGCGCGAGCAGACCGATCCAGTCGCCGAGGC
>JBKPGU010000098.1:0-13950 GCA_046729535.1 Actinomycetota bacterium | reverse complement strand
GTGTGGAGGTGGTCGGCGACCGCATCGAGGTGGAGTTCGTCGTGGTCCTCGCCCCACACCAGACGAAGCTCATCTCGACGACGTTCGACCCCATCGTGGACGGTGTCCGGCCCATCCCCATGGAGTTCGACGCGGCCGTGCATCAGCTCCGCCGGTCGTACGAGGACTGGGAGCGCGACGCCACGCAGATCTCCACCGACAACGAGCTGTTCAACAAGCTCCTGATCCGCGGGCTCCGTGACCTCCGGGCCCTGTACACCAGGACCGAGCAGGGCGGCGTGATCGCGGCCGGCATCCCCTGGTACGTCGCGGTGTTCGGCCGGGATTCGCTCATCTCCTCTCATCAGTTGCTGACCGTCAACCCAGTGACGGCACGGGAGGCGCTGGAGCTCCTGGCCCGTCTCCAGGGCAAGGAGGAGAACCCGTGGCGGGACGAGGAACCGGGGAAGATCCTGCACGAGATCCGCCGGGGCGAGCTGGCCGGCGCCGGCGAGGTGCCGCACACGCCGTACTACGGCTCGGTCGACGCCACCCCACTGTTCGTCGTCCTGTACGCGCAGTACGTGCGATGGACCGATGACATGGAGTTCGCCAGAGCGCTGCTCCCGAACGTGCGGGCGGCGCTGGAGTGGATCGACCGGTACGGCGACGCCGACCGCGACGGCTTCGTCGAGTATCAGACCAAGTCCGCCAAAGGGATGGACAACCAGGGGTGGAAGGACTCCTTCCACTCGGTCGTCCACACGGACGGCCGGCTGGCCTCGGGGCCGATCGCTCTGGTCGAGGTCCAGGCCTACGTGTATCTGGCCAAGCTGCGGGTGGCCGACGTCTTCGAGATCCTGGGCGATGCCGACACGGCGGCGCGGCTGCGGGGCGAGGCGCACGAGCTCCGGCTCCGCTTCGACCAGGAGTTCTGGATGGACGACGAGCTGTACTACGCACAGGCCCTGGACGGCGACAAACGGCAGGTCCGGTCCATCGTCTCCAACCCCGGCCACGCGCTGTATTGCGACATCGTCGACTCGGAGAAAGCTGCGCACGTTGCCCGGCGGTTGCTCCAGCCCGACATGTTCAGCGGTTGGGGCATCCGAACGATGAGCAAGAGCGCCGCCGCCTACAACCCGATGAGCTACCACAACGGGTCCGTGTGGCCGCACGACAACGCCTTGATCGCGGCAGGCCTGAAGCGCTACGGGTTCCTCAAGGCCACCAACCGGGTGGCCACGGCCATCTTCGACGCGGCCATCCACGCGGACTACATGCGACTGCCCGAGCTCTTCTGCGGCTTCACCCGCCGCACCCCGAACCAGCCCGTGGGCTACCCGGTGGCCAACTCGCCCCAAGCGTGGGCCGCGGGAGCGCCGTTCCTCCTGCTGCAGGCTATCCTGGGCCTGTCCGCCCGGGCCCACGAGAACATGCTCACCATCAACAAGCCCCATCTCCCGCCGTGGCTGAACGTCGTCGAGCTTCGCAGTCTTCGGGTGGGGCGGAGTTCGACATCCATGGTATTCCGGCGGGAGGGGGAGATCACCGGGTTCTCCCTCCTCGAGCGGAAAGGCGATATCAGGGTGGTCATGGAGGAGTGACCGCTTCCCCCGGCTGCTCTACCGGGTGCAGGGCCCCGTGGACACGGCCTGGGTACTCCTGGAGCCGGTCCGGACCAGGGGGATGACCTGGGGAGAGGTGATGGCGTACCCGATCCTGGCGTCGGTGGTCGACGCGGCCACCACGACCCCCGCAACCTCGCCGTCGACCAGCACGAACGGCCCTCCTGAGTTCCCCGGCCGGACCAGAGTCTGCAACTCGTACACGTCGCGCCGGACGATGGACCCGCCGTAGATGTCTCGCCCGATCGCGTTCAGCGAGCGGCGCACCGCCGCGGGCTCGGAGTCGAGGTCCCCGCCGCCCGGATAGCCGAGCACCGCGCCTCTGGCTCCCCGCTGCTGTTCGTCGGCGGCCAACGGCAACGTCGGCCCTGGGACGTCATCAACCCGGATCACGGCGATGTCGAGCTTGGGATCGAACAGAACCGTCGTGCCACCTTGCGAGCCACCGTTCTGTTTTCGAACCTGCGGCGCGCTCATCCCCGCGACCACGTGGGCGTTGGTCACCACGTGGTGGGGCGCGGCCACGAACCCGCTCCCTTCGTGGATCGCCCCGCACGCATTGCCGATGATCTCGACGGTGCTGTCCTTCGCCGCGTTGAACGCCGCAGCGGCCTCGGTCCCTGTCGGAGCCTTGACCGGCCCTGCCGGGGCGGGGGGGAGGTCGGCGAAGATCTCGGGAAAGCCGAAACGGTTCAAGAACTGGCGGACGCTGGCCAACAGCGACGGCGGACGCGGCATCGTGTCGTCGATCGTTCGGACGATGGCGGACCCGCGGATCTCGCGCGACAGACCTGGGACGGGGCCGTTGGCCAGGTTCAGCCCGATGAACCAGACCGTGAGGAGGACGGCCAGCACCGCCACCAGCGAGCCGGCCACGGCGTCGAACGTCCGAAGGACGCTCTGCCTGGCGATCACCCAGAACCGCGACCCGATGATCCAGCCGATCGCGTCGCCGAGGCCCGCCATGACCAGGAGCACCGCAAGGGCCACGCCCGCCTGAGCCAGCGGCGATTCGACGAAGCCCGCCACGACTGGGGCCAGCAGGGCCCCGGCGATCAGCCCGAGCAGCAGCCCCGCGTAGGCGGTGAGCTGGAGCGCCGCGCCTCGCCGGTACCCGTTCAGCGCGGATAGCACCAGCGTCAGCACGATCGCCAGGTCGAGGACGTTCACCGCGCGTATGGTGACAGACGCACCGGGCGCGGGGGGAAGCCGCAGGTAAGATGGCCCGGTGGTCACCATCGCGCACATCTCCGATCCCCACGTCGGTTCGCCGTATTTCGTCCCCAACCTGATGAACCGGGTCATCGTCGAGCTGAACCAGCTCGTGCCCGACATCGTGGTCTGCACCGGCGACCTCACCAACGAGGGCTATCGGCAGGAGTACAAGAACTGGGTGGCCTACGCGGACCGCATCAAGGCGCCCATGGTCGTCGTGCCCGGGAACCACGACGCCAGGAACGTGGGATACCTGCACTTCGAGGAGCTCATCGGCCCCAGGCACTGGACGAAGGACGTTCGCAGGGTCCGGATCGTCGGGGCGGATTCCAGCGAGCCCGACCTCAACGAGGGGCAGATCGGACGGGAGCGTTATGCCTGGATCAAGGAGCACTTCGCGCCGCCGGCGGAGCTTCGGATCTTCGCCATGCACCACCACCTGCTGCCGGTCCCGGGCACCGGGAGGGAGCGGAGCGTGGTCGCGGACGCCGGCGATCTGCTGGAGGTGTTGATCGAGGCCGGCGTGAACATCGTGCTCTCCGGGCACAAACACGTTCCGTACGTGTGGCGGCTGGAGAACATGTACATCGCGAACGCAGGGACGGCCTCGTCGTTGCGCTTACGCGGATACACCCGGCCGTGTTACAACATCATCGAGGTCGAGGGGGACGAGGTGAAGATCTACCGAAAGTTCCCCTTCGGTGGGCAGACCGTCCTGGCCCATTTCTCGCTGTCCACCGGCGCTCAGTACGAGCGGATGCTGGAGGCGCTCGTCCAGGACAAGAGCCCGGACATGTCGCTGGCCTCGGAGTAGCTCGCCGGCCTGAGGCCGCAGGGCCGCCTCCGCACGATCCCGATCGGAACAGGCATGAAGGTCATCGCGCTGGTCGATGGTGAGCACTACCCGGACGTGACCCGGTGGGGTGTGGAAACGGCCGTGGCTGCCGGGTACCAGGTGCTGGCCGCGCTGCCGGTCGGTGGGAGGGAGAAGCTCCCGGCGGACCTGACCATGGAGCTCGGCGCCGTCGATGTCCTTTCGCGGGGTGGCGATCCCGGCCAGGACCTCGCGCGGGCCATCGATCGGTTCGCGCCGGAGGCGATCCTCGACCTGTCGGACGAACCGGTGCTGGACTACCGGCGCCGGATGGCACTGGTCGCGGTGTCGCTGGCCCGGGGGGTCCCCTACATCGGTCCCGACTTCCGGTTCGATCCTCCGATCACTGGATCTCCGCTGTCCGTCCCCACGCTCGCGGTGATCGGAACGGGCAAGCGCGTGGCCAAGACGGCCATCGCCGGCCACGTCGCTCGGCTGTCCGCGGCGGCCGGTGAGCGCCCAGTGATCGTTGCCATGGGCAGGGGCGGACCTCCGGACCCGGTCCTCGCCGGGCCCAAGGACGTCGAGCTGAGCGCGTTGCTGGCGCGGGTCGAATCCGGGGAGCACGCCTCGTCCGACTACCTGGAAGACGCCCTCACTTCGGGCGTGACGACGGTGGGGGCGCGGCGGTGCGGCGGAGGACTGGCCGGCCGGCCGTTCGTGACGAACGTGGCCGCCGCCGCAGGGCGCGCGGTGGACGCCGGGGCCGATCTGGTGATCCTGGAGGGGAGCGGCTCGTCCATACCCACCATCCCCTGGGACGCGGGAGCGCTGGTGATGCCGTCCTCGCTCCCGGAGGAATATCTGGCCGGGTACCTCGGACCGTTCCGAGTATTGCTTTCGGACCTCGCGGTCTTTATCATGGGTACTGGCCCGTCCGCCGGGCCCGACAATCTTTCGACCCTCGTTCCCTTGGTTCGTCGGCTACGCGCAGATGTTCGGGTAGCCATAGCGGAGCTCCAACCGGTGCCGCTGGCCGACGTGAGGGGAAAAGATGCGTTCTTCGCAACCACCGCACAGCAGGAGGTCGCAGATCACCTCTCCCGTCAACTCGAACACACGGCCGGATGCCGCGTGGTGATGACCTCGCATCGCCTGGCCGACCGGGCCGGGCTGGAGGCGGACCTGGCGTCGCCGCCGCCGTTCGACGTGCTCCTCACGGAGCTGAAGGGGGCCGCGGTGGACGTGGCCGCTCGCCGGGCCGTCGAGCGGGGGGCCGACGTGGTCTTCGTGGACAACCGGCCGAAGTCGGCGGGAGGAGACGGCGACGTGGACGACCTGCTGCGGGAGACGGTGGGCCTGGCGCGGAGCCGAGCGGCCCGGCGAGTGAGCGCGTGACGTGACCGACACCAAGGTGATCGTGATCTCCGACCTGGAGCCGGGGCTCCCGTACTCGAAGGGCCTCCGGGCCTCGCAGCTCATGGTCACTGGGCTCTCGCCGTACCGGGCCTATCAGGTGGCGGAACAGATCGAGGAACGCCTTCGGGCCCGCAAGGTCTCGAGCATCACCGGCGAGGAGCTGAACGAGCTGACCGTCGACGTGCTTTCCGACCTGGCCGGCGAGCGGTACGCCACGAACTTCTTGAAGTGGCAGGAAATAAAGACCCTCAAAGTCCCGTTGGTCGTACTGATCGGTGGAGCGACCGGCGTGGGGAAGTCCACCATCGCCACCCAGATGGCCGTTCGACTCGGAATCGTCCGCGTGGTCGCCACCGACGCCGTCCGCGAGGTGATGCGGGCCCTGTTCACCAGCGAGTTGATGCCGACGCTTTACACCTCGTCGTTCGAAGCCGACTCCGCCCTGCGAGAGCCTCCGGCGCGGCCCTCGGACCGCATCGTGGTCGGGTTCCGCGAGCAGACGGCGGCCGTCTCCGTCGGCCTCCATGCGCTCGTCGAGCGGGCTGCCATCGAAGGGACCAGCGTGGTCATCGAAGGGGCGCACGTGGTCCCCGGGTTCCTCGACCTCGGACCGTACGAGGAGCGCGTCCTGGCCGTTCCGGTGGTCATCACCGTGGAGGACGAAGACCTGCACAAGAGCCATTTCGCGGTCCGAGCCACCGATTGGTCCACGAGGCCCTACGAGCGCTACATGAAGGGTTTTCCGAACATCCGGCGGGTGCAGAAATACATCAAGAGCCAGGCGCTCTCCCACAACGTGCCGGTCATCCCGAACTACAGCTTGGACCAGGCCCTGTCGGCGCTGATCGACCTGGTCGTCGAGAAGGCCACCGAACGCGTGCGGGCCTCGACCGGCGGCACGGCAAGGTCCGGCATGGCCCGAGAGCCGATCCGGGTGGAGGCCAGCAAGCGATGAAGCTGTTCCTCGACACGGCCAACCTCGATCAGATCCGTGAGATCAAGCGGTGGGGCGTGCTCAGTGGCCTGACCTCCAACCCGACGTTGATCGCCCGGGAGAATGAGGACCCCGAGGCCCACATGAAAGCCCTGTGCGCCGAGGTGGACGGTCCGGTCTCGTTGGAGACGACGCACGAGGCGGCCGATGACATCTACGAGGAAGGATTGAAGCTGGCCGCGGTGGCGCCCAACGCCGTGGTGAAGGTGGCCATGACCCCGGACGGGATCTCCGCCGGAAAGCGGCTGGCGGAAGAAGGCATCCCCGTCAACGTGACGCTCGTCTTTTCACCGGCCCAGGCCATCCTGGCCGCGGAGATCGGCGCGACCTACGTCTCGCCGTTTCTGGGGAGATTGGACGACGTGGCGGCCGACGGGATGAATGTATTGGCGGACATCTGTGAGATCTATGAGATGCAGGGGTACGATACGCTGGTACTGGCGGCCTCCCTGCGGCATCCCATGCACGTTGTTGAGGCGGCTAAGCTCGGAGCGGACGTGGCTACGATACCGTTCGACGTCTTCTCCCAGCTGGTCAAGCACCCCCTCACCGATTCGGGCCTCACGAGATTCCTCAGCGATTGGAAGAAGCTCCAGCAGGAGCTGAAGGAAGGAGCCAACTAGTGGATTCACGCACCATCGAACGGTCAGAGCTGGAAGGAAAGGTCCTGGCCGAACTACAACAGATCGCCGAGGGGCTGGGCGTCGAAGGTCATCAGCGATTGAGGAAGAGCGATCTGATCGACGCCATCGTGAGCGCGGCCTCGGCCGGCAACGGCGCCTCGGCTGCCGACGCCCCGGCCGCGCCCGCCGAGGACCCCAAGCCGTCTCGCAACGGGCCTTCCCGCGGCGCGAAAGCGAACGTCGAAACGAAGGCGAACGCCGACACCGACCCTCCATCCGATGAAGGGGCCGGCACGACGACCATGGTGGACGAGCTGGTTGGGGAGGCGTCCGCCGAGGCCGACTCGACTAGCCCGGCCGCCGGGGACGCGGGCCCCGACGGCGAGCAGGGCCCCGACGGTTCCGGCGGCCAGGCGCGGACGGGTGTCGTCGAGCGCCCACGAGGCGACCGCCGACCCTCACGCGAGGAGCGCCGGCGGCAGCGCGAGGAGCGCAGGCAGCGCGAGCGCGAGGAGCGCGAGCAGGAGCTGGCCGAGGCGCCTACACGAACCGGGGTCCTCGACGTCCTGCCGGAGGGCTATGGGTTCCTCCGGACCAGTGGGTACCTGCCCGGGAACGAGGACATCTACGTTTCGCTCTCCCAGATCCGCCGGTTCGGCCTCCGCCGGGGCGACGAGATCACCGGGCAGGTCCGATCGCCGAGGGACAATGAGAAGTACCCGGCGTTGCTCCGCATCGAGACGGTGGCCGGGACCGACCCCGACACGGCCCGACAGCGCCCCGACTTCGACAAGCTGACCCCGCTGTTTCCGGACGAACGGTACCGCCTGGAGCATGACCCGAAGGGCGTGACCGAGCGGATCATCGACCTGGTGGCCCCCATCGGGAAGGGCCAGCGTGGGATGGTCGTGTCGCCGCCCAAGGCCGGGAAGACCACCGTGCTGAAGCAGATCGCGGGCGGCATCATCGAGGCAGACCCCAACAGCCACGTGATGGTCCTCCTGGTCGACGAGCGGCCGGAGGAGGTCACCGACTGGCAGCGCACGGTGGCCGCTGCCGAGGTCGTGTACTCCACCTTCGACAAGCCGGCCGACCAGCACACCCAGGTCACCGAGCTGGTCCTGGAGCGAGCAAAGCGCCTGGTCGAACAAGGGCGAGACGTGGTCATCCTGCTGGACTCGATCACTCGGCTGGCCCGGGCGTACAACCTGGCGGCACCCGCGTCGGGCAGGATCCTGTCCGGCGGCGTGGACTCCACCGCGCTCTACCCACCGAAGCGGTTCTTCGGTGCCGCCCGGAACCTGGAGGAGGGGGGTTCGCTGACGATCATTGCCAGCGCCCTGGTGGAGACCGGGTCAAGGATGGACGAGGTCATCTTCGAGGAGTTCAAGGGAACGGGGAACTGGGAGATCCGGCTGGACCGCCAGCTCTCCGAGAAGCGCATCTTCCCGGCCCTGAACATCGAGGCCTCAGGAACCCGCAAGGAGGAGCGGCTCATGCCGACCGAGGAGCTCGCGCTGGTTTGGCGGCTCCGCCGGGTCCTCCACGCGCTCGATCCGGCCGCCTCGCTGGAGCTGCTCGTCGACAAGATTCGCGTCACCAAGTCGAACGAGCAATTCCTCCGGGAGATCTCGAAGGCTCCGGTCAGCGAGTAGCCGGAGAGTCAGATGGCGGGGTGGGGCGACGACCCAGTGATGGCCGAGCTCCAAGCCGCCATCGCAGACGGCTGGACGCCGATGGCCGTCCGCGACGAGCGCGACACCACCGGAACGTCGTTCGACGTGGTGACGGTGGAAAAGGACGGCAAGAGCAAGGAATTCCGGAGCGATCACCTGGCGTTCCACCGCTACGTAGAAGGCCTGATGGAAGACTTCGGCCTCTCTTACTCTTCGTGATTGATTCGAACCACCGTCGCGGGCGAGCCGGCGGCGCGTAGCCTGGGAGGCCCAAGCGGGCGCGGAGCGAATCGGGCACCCGCGGGGTTCGGGCGTCAACAGCCGCCGCAGTCGCCGGGGGCTGGAATATGAGAGTGTTGAGGATGGTGTCGAAAGGACCAGAGAGATGAAGCAAGGCATCCATCCGGACTACGTCACAGCCACCGTCAGGTGCTCCTGCGGCACCACGTTCACCACGCGCTCGACGAGGCCCGAGATCCACGTCGAGATCTGTTCGGCATGCCACCCCTTCTACACTGGCAAGCAGAAGCTGGTGGACACCGGCGGCCGCGTGGAGCGGTTCCAACGCCGGTACGGGCAGCAGCCGGCCTCGACCGGCTGACCGAGGGACACAGGGTCGTTGCCAGCGCCGGATCACTTCTACGGAGGCCAAGCGGTCCTCGAAGGAGTGATGATGCGCGGGCGCGACCACTGGGCCATCGCGGTCCGCAAGCCCGATGGTTCGATGCACCTGGAGTCGCACCGGATCCGATCGATCGGCAGGCGCATCAAGTTCCTCACCAAGCCTGGATTGCGGGGCGTACTCGCGCTTGGTCAGGCGCTGGCGATCGGCGCCCGGGCCCTGACCGTTTCCGCCAACAACTCGGTGGAGGACGACAAGAAGCTGACGCCGGGGCAGATGGCCGTGTCGATGATCTTCGCCTTCGTCCTGTTCACCGCGGTGTTCGTGGTCGGGCCATTCGTTGGGTTCCGGGCCTTCCGGCATTCCGTCACCTCGAGCTGGCTCCGTAACATCATGGAGGGCGTGGTCAGAGTGGGGTTGTTCCTGGGGTACCTCGTTCTGATCGGACGGCTGAAGGAGATCCGGAGGGTGTTCGAGTACCACGGGGCAGAGCACAAGACCATCGCGGCCTACGAGCACGGCGATCCGCTCGAGCCCCCGGTGGTGGACAGATACTCAACCCTGCACGTGCGGTGCGGGACGAACTTCCTGCTGATCGTGATGCTCCTGACCGTCGTCATCTATTCGTTGTTCGGCTCGCGTGGCCTGGTCGCAGGCATCCTGTTCCGGCTCATCGCCATCCCCGTCATCGCCGGGCTCTCCTACGAGATGCTTCGCCTGGGAGCCAGACACACGGAATCCCGCTTCATCCGGGCCCTCATGCTCCCCGGCCTGTGGCTGCAGAAGATCACCACGAAGCCACCGGACCACGGGCAGATCGAGGTGGCGATCAGCTCGTTCCACGAATTGCTCAGAGCGGAAGGCGAACCGGAACCGACCGTCGCTCCGGAGCCGCGGCCGACCGCGACGATCCCCACACCGCCCTCCTGAAGCGCCACCACCGGGCGACCCACGTCCGGCGCTCATTGAGGCAACTCCTCGGTTCCGTGAGACTGGGTGGGTCGGCCCCACAGTGAGGCTCGGGTCCCGCCGAATCACCCAGGAAGGGAGTGACCGAGCCTGGCGACATCCGGAGCTGTTGCCAGGTAGGGCCGGTGTTCGGCCAGCCATCATCCCCGCCCCGCGATAATGGACGGGCCATGTCCATGCGCGAACGGCTCGAGGAGATCGAGGCGCGGTACGAGGATCTGACCCGGGAGCTGTCCACGCCCGAGGTCGCCTCGGACCCTGCCCGCCTTCGGGACCTGGGGAAACAGCACGCCGAGCTGCAGGAAATCATGACCCCGTTCAGGGCGTACCGGGACGCTCTGCGCCAAGCTGAGGAGGCACGGCTCCTGGCCAAGGACGAGAAGAACCCAGAGATGGCCGCCTTCCTCCGAGAGGAGGAAGGGGAAGCCGAGCGACGGGCAGGCGAGCTCGAACGGCAGATCGAGGTCCTCCTCCTGCCGAAGGATCCCAACGACGAGAAGGACGTGGTGCTGGAGATCCGAGCCGGCGCCGGGGGCCAGGAGGCGGCGCTCTTCGCCGCCGATCTGCTCGAGATGTACCAGCGCTATGCGGATCGGCACGGCTGGCGGGCGGAGATCCTGTCGTCGAGTCCTTCGGATCTGGGAGGCTTCAAGGAGGTGGTCCTCGAGATCAAGGGCAAGGGGGCGTATTCGAAGCTGAGGCACGAATCTGGCGGACACCGGGTCCAGCGCATCCCGGTGACCGAGTCGGGTGGCCGGATCCATACGTCGACGGCCACGGTGGCCGTGCTTCCCGAGGCGGAGGAGGTCGACGTTCAGATCGACGCCGATGACCTCCAGATCGACGTGTTTCGTTCGTCCGGCCCCGGCGGGCAGAGCGTCAACACCACCGATTCGGCCGTGCGTGTCACCCACCGGCCGACCGGGATCGTGATCTCGGTTCAGGAGGAGCGGTCGCAACGCCAGAACCGGGAGAAGGCCCTGCGCTACCTGCGGGCCCGGCTGCTGAAGATGGCCCAGGACGAGGCGCAGCGGGAGGAGGCGGCGACCCGTAAGGCCCAGGTGGGAACGGGGGAACGTTCGGAGAAGATCCGGACGTACAACTTTCCCCAGAACCGGGTGACGGACCACCGCCTCGACATGTCGATCCACAACCTTCCGGAGGTCCTCGAGGGCGGCCTCGACCGGTTCGTCGAGGCGCTGTCCGCGAAGGAGCGGACCGAACAGCTCTCGGCCCGGCCATGATTCCCGCCGAGGTGCTCGCCCGTGCCGCGCGTTACCTGGAGGCCCACGGGGTTGAGAGCCCGCGCCGGAACGCGGAGGTCCTTCTCCAGCACGTGCTGAAGACCGATCGGGCAGGGCTGTACTCGCGACGCGAGGGGCTGAACACGGCGGAGGCCCGAGCGTTCGGTCGCGCCTTGTGCCAGCGTTGCGGCGGGGTGCCGCTCCAGTACTTGACCGGCATGCAGCCGTTCATGGGGATGGGCCTGATCATCGAACCCGGCGTGTTCGTTCCCAGGCCCGAAACGGAAGTCCTGGTCGAGTTGGCTCTCGAGAGTCTGGGCCACGCGACCGCGCCGGTGGTGGCCGACGTCGGCACGGGAACGGGGGCCGTCGCGCTGGCAATCAAGCGGGGCCGTCCGGATGCGCGGGTGCTGGCCACGGACGTGTCGGAGGCGGCCGTTACCCTGGCGAGGACGAACGCTGCCCGGCTGGGACTGGATGTCGAGGTGGTGCGTGGCCCGATCCTGGAACCGGTCCCCGTGGAGCTTGAGGGACGCCTAGATCTTCTGGTCAGCAACCCCCCCTACGTCACCGCGGAGGAGTACTGGGCCCTTCCTCTGGAGGTGAAGGCGGAACCGTACGCAGCGTTGGTGGGTGGGATCGAAGTGCATACAAGGCTCGTGGAGCTGGCCGAGACATGGCTCAAGCCCGGCGGGTGGCTGGTCCTCGAGATCGGGGCGAGCCAGGGCAGGGAGGTGGCAGCCCTCTTCGAGCGGCACCTCGGAGCCGTGGATGTCCTGCCCGACCTGGCCGGGCGTGACCGGGTCGTCCGCGGTCGTCGCCAACTCGATCCCGGTAACTCGCCGCGTTCGTCAAGCGTGCGGTGACCGAGGTCCTCGAGGTCGACCCCGAGCAGCCCGAGACGGCAGAGAAGGCCATCCGCTCGGCCGGGCTGGCCATCCGATCGCGCGGACTGGTGGTGTTCCCAACCGAGACCGTTTACGGACTCTCAGCCCGGCCGGACGACGAAGCGACCACCCGTCGGCTCTTCGAGGCCAAGCGCCGTCCACCGGGGCTGAGCCTCCCCGTCCTTTCGGCCTCGGCTGACCAGGGCTTCGCCTTGGCCCTCCCGACCGAGGCGGCCCGATCGGTGGCCGATCGCTTCTGGCCGGGTCCGCTCACGTTGGTGCTCCCCAGGACCGACCAGTCGCGGCCGTGGTACCTGGGGGCGCAGGCCGACTCGATCGCGGTTCGAGTCCCGGACCATCCCGTCTCGCTGGCGCTCCTGGAGGAAACGGGCCCACTGGCCACGACCAGCGCGAACATCTCCGGCTTGCCGCCGCTCCTGGATGGGGCCGGCCTGCTCGAGGCGTTCGGCGACGCCGTTGCCGTCTACCTCGTCCTGCCTCCCGGGAAGAGCCCCCCCGGGCAACGTGCCTCGACGGTTCTCGACCTGACCGGACGGGCTCCACGGATGGTCAGGGAGGGTCCGATCGGCCTGGAGGCGCTTCGGGACGTCCTCGCGGGGGTCCAGGCGGAGTCCACTGGTTAGACTCACCCGAATGGCCACGATCCTCCTCGTCTGCACGGGCAACATCTGTCGCTCCCCGATCGCCGAAGGCTTCCTCCGCCAGATGCTGGTCGATCGAGGCATCTCCGAGGTGAACGTCGAATCGGCCGGGACCGCCGGGCTCGATGGCTATCCGGCGATGCCCGAAGCGGTCACTGCCCTCATCGAACGGAGCGTCGACATCTCCACACACGCCGCTCGTCGGTTGCACCGAAGGATGGCCGAGTCGGCGGACCTCGTGGTGACCATGTCCTCCGGCCATCGCGAGGCAGTGGCCCGCCTCGCGCCGAGCACGGCCGATCGAACGTTCACGTTGAAGGAGCTGGTCCACCTCCTCGATCGATCGAACCAAACTCCCTCGCATTGGGGACCGGCCGAACGCATGGCCGCGACCGTCTCGGCGGCCGGCAAGCTCCGAGGGTCGGGGGCGGCCGACGACCTGACCGACGAGGACATCCCGGATCCATTGGGCCTCGGGCCGGACGCGTTCCGAGCCGTTGCCTGGCAGATCGAGGCGCTGATCGGCCGGCTGGTCGACGGGCTGTTCGGTCCGGCCGTCGACGACGCGACGGCACGGGATCCGTCTCGAAGCGCACGCGCTGAATGAGGGGAGGCCTTCGATGAACGAGTACGCGGCCGACTGGGGAACGCTGAAGCGAACCGACCCCGAGGTGGCGGCGGCCATCGCCAGCGAGCTGCAACGGGAGCGGACCACCCTTCGCCTGATCGCATCAGAGAACTACGCGAGCCCGGCGGTCCTCGCCGCGCTGGCCTCGACCATGAACAACAAATACGCGGAGGGGTACCCGGGTCGGAGGTACTACGGCGGGTGCGAGTTCGTCGACGTTACGGAGAGACTTGCCATCGAGCGCGCCAAGCAGCTGTTCGGGGCCGAGCATGCCAACGTGCAGCCCCATGCCGGGGCCCAGGCCAATATGGCGGTGTACGGCGCGTTCCTGGAACCGAAGGACCCCGATCAAAAGATCCTCGGCATGGTCCTGGCTCACGGCGGCCACCTCACCCACGGCTCGCCGGTGAACTTCTCGGGGAAGTGGTTTTCCTTCGTCGGGTATGAGGTGGACAAGGACACCGAGATCATCGACATGGACCGGGTGCGAGAGCTGGCCCTCGAGCATCGCCCCCGGATGATCCTGGCGGGCTTCACAGCCTATCCGCGGACCATCGACTTCGCAGCCTTCCGGCAGATCGCCGACGAGG
>JBKPGU010000097.1:0-6954 GCA_046729535.1 Actinomycetota bacterium | reverse complement strand
CCCGGCTTCACGTGCTGGAAGTCGATGACCTGATACAGCGTCCCGTCCAGATCGAGCGTCATCCCCCGCTTCAGGTCGTTCGTGCTGACGCTCAAACTCCCGGTCCTTCCCGCCTACAGAACGATGAGGTCCTTCGTGGTGGCGGGGATCACCCGGGCGCCGTCCGCCAGGACCTCGACCATATCCTCGATCCGGACCCCACCGACGCCCTCGAGATAGATTCCCGGCTCGACGGTGACCACGGCCCCCTCCGGTAGGACGTCCGACCCGCCCTTGCGTAGCGAGGGGCCCTCGTGGATCTCCAGTCCGACCCCGTGCCCGAGCCCGTGACGGAACTGCCCCCCGTAGCCGGCCTCCTCGATGCTGCCGCGCACCACGCCGTCAACCTCGCCCCCGGTAACGCCGGCCCGAACGGCATCTACCCCCGCCTGCTGGGCGCGCCGGACCACGTCGTACACCTCGCGGACCTGCGGCGTGGGCTCACCGAACGCCAGCGTCCGGGTCATGTCCGAGTGATAGCCGTCGACCAGGCTGCCGAAGTCGATCTTCACCACAGCGCCTGGCGAGAGCTGTCGGCCGGTCGGCTCGTGGTGCGGCTCGGCGGCGTTCTCCCCGAACGCCACGATCGTGTCGAACGCCACCCCGTCGGCCCCAAGCTGGCGCATGGTCACGTCGATCTCGAGCGCGGCTGCCCGCTCGCTGGTCCCTTCGAGCAGCTTGCCGGTGATGAGCTGAAAAGCCTCGTCGGCGATGGCCTGGGCTTGGCCGAGCAGTTGCAGCTCCGCCGGTTCCTTCACCCACCGCAGCCGCTCGATCTCGCCGTCCGTGGCAACCAGCTCCACGTCCCCCGGCGAAAGTTCGCCGTACAGCTTGTACGACACGGCTCCCGACTCGAACGCCACCCGTCGTACGCCCAGATCGGCACAGGCCTGCCGGAACGACGAGATGAACTCGCCCGAGTAGATCCGCCGATCGAGGTCGGGCACCTCGCGCCGCGACTGCTCGGCGTATCGCCCGTCGGTCAAGAGGATGCCGCCATCCGCCGTGATCACGGCCTGCGCGTTCGACCCCGAGAACCCGGTCAAGTACCGCACGTTCGGGAGGTGGGTGACGAAGAACGCCTCGGCGTCCAAATCCCCAAACCGAGACGTCAATCGGGCGCGTCGCTTCGAGAAGTCCATGACGGCCCGATGATAGCCGCCGAGCTGCCGGCCTGATTCAATCGGCCGGCCAGCCCCCGTTGACGCGGCCTCGATGGTCGGGTCCCACCGCTCCCGTTCACGGATCGATCACCTCTAACGAAGCCCTCCGTCCCCGCTCACTCCGGGGTTCCCCTGACCATCGCCTGTCGCATCGCGAACGAGGGTGGGGATTCAGGCACCGCCAGCCACTCGCTCGGACGTGGACCCCAAACATGGTCTCGATGCTTCGGGCGATTTCAAACCCATGCTGGAAGCCGGTCAGACACTCGGGCCTCGACACCGGTCAACGAATGAAGATCTTGGATCTCGGGATTCGGGGCCATGACGACGCGGTAGGGATGCGCGATTTCAGGCGACGCGTCCTTACACATGGACACCTGTCACGCCGGGTCGTCACCGAGGCCTACCGGACTTCCTTGGATCAGGTAGGGCGAGGGCGGGGTGCCCGGAGCCCTAGTGGAGAAGGCCCGTGTACCAGGCAGCGAGATGGGGGGCGAACAACGCCGAAAGGACCCCCCCACCGGCCAAGTACGGGCCGAACGGGATGGCGTCCTTACGGCTCCCTCCGGCCACAAGGGTGGCGATGGCGCCCAGGCCTCCTGCGAGGATCGCGACGATCACGAACACCCCGACATACCTCCAGCCCAGCGACCCGAGAACCAGCCCCATCAGGGCCGCGAGCTTCACGTCTCCCATCCCCATCCCGTGAGGGGCGACGATGGCTACCAGGAGCAATCCCCCGCCGCACGCCAGGAGCCCGAGGCTAGCGGTGAGGAGACTGACCCCGGAGCCAACCACGCTGAACACGGCCACGGCCACGGCGAAGACGGCCAGCGACGTGTACACGATCCGGTTCGGGATGATCCGGTATCGGGCGTCGATCAGGGCGCACGCCAGAAGGATGCCCAGGAACGGGGCCACCAGGATTGCCTGCCAGATGGTGTGCAATGACAGGGCCGTACCGACGAACAGGGCGGCTGCGATGGCCTCCGTCAGCGGGTACTGGGCGGAGATCCGGGCCCCACAGTGCCGGCATCGACCCCTCAGGGCCAGGTAGGACACCACAGGGATGTTGTCCCGAGGCGCGATCGGGGTGTTGCATTGCGGGCAGGCCGACCCCGGCAAGAGGATCGATTCCCCCCGTGGAACCCGATGCACCAGCACCGTCAAGAAGGACCCGAAGATCAAACCCGCAAGGCCGAAGAAAGGCAGCCGCATCGCCGTCATGCATCAACAGGGTACGCCGCCCGTCCGACACCCGACCGGTCGTCCGCGTCCATGATGTGGATCTGAACCGGGACGCCCTGGGGCCAGGCACCACCGAATTCGGAGATGGGTGCGTAGGCGTGAAACACCAGGGCTCCCTTGGCCTCCGCTCGCGTCTGGGCCAGCATCTGCGCGGGCATCACGCCGAGCGAGAAGCCGCCATGGACGAGTTCGTTCGGCAAGCCTTCGGCCGCCAGTCTTCCGCGCTTCATGATCGTGCCGAAGCCGACCTTCTGGGCATAGCCCATACCGTCGGAGAGCTTTCGATCAGCAGCGGGGGGCTGATCGTCGGATCCGGTTGAACTCGGGGAGCGACGTCGCGAAAGCGTGGCGACCGGTCTTGCAGTCGACCAGGACGTAGTACAGCCAGCCGCCCGATGCCGGGGCCAGCGCCGCCAGCAGAGATGCCTTTCCGGGACTGGCGATCGGGGCGGGAGGGAGCCCGACATGGAGGTAGGTGTTGAACGGACTGGGCACGTCACGGTCTTTCAAGAGGATTCGGCCGCTCCGTCCCAGCGCGTAGTTGATGGTCGCGTCGATCTGGAGCGGCATCCCCCTCTTCAGGCGGTTGTAGATGACCCGGGCGATCTTGGGACGGTCGGGGTTGAACCGGGCCTCCTTCTCGATCAGCGACGCGACGATGACCGCCTCGTAAGGGGTGACGCCAAGCGCCCGGGCCTGGTCCCACGGCAGCGCCGTGGCCTCCTGCTCGAACTGCGAGAGGAGGCGCTTCATCACCGAATCGGCGGTGGCATCCTTCAGGAAGTCGTAGGTGTTGGGGAACAAGAACCCCTCGACCGTCTTCGTCCCTTCCGGCAGGAAGGGGGTGATGGAATAGTCCCCGCTCTTGGCGGCCTTGAGGAAGTCCTTCTTGGGGATGCCCAGTTTCTGGAAGGCCCGCTCGGCCGTCCCTGCGATCGTCAATCCCTCGGGGAAGGTCACGATCAAACTCTCAACAGCCGGGCCCCTCTTCAGAGCGTCGAGCACGGCGGAGATCGTCATGTTCGTGGTGAGATTGGTGTACCGGCCGGCCTCGAACCCGGCCTTGAATCCGCGAAACCGCGCTTCCAGCTTAAAGATGAACGTGGAGCGGATGACGTCCTTTTCTTTCAGCAGTTCCGCCACTTGGGCGCCGGTGGCTCCCCGGGGGATCTCCACGGTGATGGGCGTCTTCGGGCCTGAGGCCGTTGTGGCCCAGTTGTAGTAACTGCCCCCGGCCACCAGGATCCCGCCCAGGACCAGGATGATCACCAGAAGGATGACGATGCCCCGGAGCCGGTGTTCCTTGGGCGGGCGCTCGGAGCGCCGCTGCAGGGTATCGACCATGGCCGCGGAGAGGATACCCGCTCGCTACCCCAGCGAGTCCAGGTAATCCTGCAGGATGATCGTGGCGGCGGTCTGATCGACCACCTCGCGTCGCGCCCTGCCCCGAACGCCGGCCTGGCTCAGCTGCCGTTCGGCCTGAACGGTGGTGAACCGTTCGTCTCGAAGGACGACGGGCAGCCCGAGGAAATCCCGGAGGGCATGGGCGAACCGCTCCGCGTGATCGGCGGCCTCCCCCTTCCGCCCTGATAGCGAGATGGGGTGTCCGACGACGATCTCCGTGACGCCCTGTTCCCGAACGATGGCGACGATGGCCTTCACGTCGGCCGGCGCTCCCGTGTGGATCGTGCCGATGGGGACGGCGACACGCCGGTCGGGATCCGAGATGGCCACGCCGATCCTGGACTGGCCCAGGTCCAGCGCCAGCACCCTCCCCGGCACCTGGGTCCCCGCTGGCTGGTCGGCCTGCCCGCCGGCTTCAGTCACCCGCCAGCAGCTCTTGGAGGCGTGCCGGGATCGACCGGAGGGCATCCTCGAGGGCCTCCGACCGAGGACCGCCGCCCATCGCCAGATCCGGCTTGCCCCCGGCGCTGCCACCGACAGCCTTGGCCGCGGGGTCGAGGAGCGAAGCAGCGGTGAGCCCCCGGGCCAGCAGATCCTTGGTCAGCGCGGCCACCAGGAGCGTCCTGCCCTCGCCGGGCCCCGCGACGACGATCGCGGCTGGTTCGTGGGAGAGCTTGTTCCGGAGCTTGATCGCCAGCTCTCGAAGCTCGCCGGCCTCTCGGCCGTCCAGGGACTCAACGATCAACCTGACCCCATCGATCGACATGGCCCGTCCCAGGAGGGCCTCGACTTCGGCCGCCTGCTCGATCCGACGAAGCTTCCCGAGCTCGCTCTCCAGCTGCTTGATCCTGGCCATGGCGTGGCGCACGCGTTGCGGGGTCACGGACGGGTCGCCGCCCCCGACGGCCTCGGTGATCTCCTCCAGCAGCCGCCGTTCGACGTTCACCTGCTTCAGCGCGTCCGGTCCGGTCAGCGCCTCCACCCGCCGGAACCCCGACCCGATGCTCGCCTCGGACACCAGGCGGAGCAGCGCGACCTCCCCGGTGTGGTGAACGTGGGTCCCTCCGCAGAGCTCGACCGAGTAGTCACCAACCTCGACCACGCGAACGATCTCGCCGTACTTCTCGCCGAACAGCGCGATGGCTCCCAGACTCTTCGCGTAGTCGAACGTGGTCTCGTAAGCCCGCACGGGTTCGTCGTCCGCCAGCCGCCTGTTGGCCAGGTATTCGATCTCTTCCAGCCGATGGCGAGGGACGGGCTCGTAGTGCGTGAAGTCGAACCGGAGCCTGCCCGGCTGAACCAGTGATCCTGCCTGCCGGGCGTGCTCGCCGAGCTCCTGACGAAGGGTGTGGTGGAGGACGTGCGTGCCGGTGTGCGAGCGCGCGGTTGCCTCTCGGCGATCGGCGTCGACGGCCGCCTCCACCTCCTGCCCCAGCCGGACCTCCCCGCTCTTCACCAGTCCCTCGTGGACGATGATCCCCCCGGGGCCGGGACGGGTTTCCACGATCTGGATCGTCCCGGTGGGCGTGGTGATCGTGCCGGCGTCGCCGATCTGTCCGCCCCCCTCCGGATAGAAGGGTGTCCTGTCCAGCACGATCCGGAGGCGCTTCCCCTCCCCCGCCTCTTCGGAGATCGCCGCGTCGCCGGCCATCCCCACCAGGCGGCCCTCCGCCATCAGGTGTTCGTAGCCGAGGAACTCGCTCGGTCCGGCCACCTGGGCGATCTCCCCGAGCACGCCTTCGGCCACGTCGCCCTTCTTCGCCGCGCGCTGGGCTCGGGTCCGCTGCTCTTCCATCAGCTCGGCGAACCTATCGGTGTCGACGGCCAGGTTTTCTTCGGCCGCCAGCTCGATGGTGAGCTGCTCCTGGAAACCAAATGTGTCGTGAAGCTTGAACGCGGCGTCCCCGGAGAGACTGCCCGAGCCTTCCTCCTTGGCCTTCGCCACTTCGGTCTCGAACAGCGTCATCCCCTGCCGGTAGGTCGCTCCGAAGCGCTCCTCCTCCGAGGCGGCGACCTGCTCGATGAATGCCCGGTTCTCGGCCAGCTCGGGGTAGGTCTCGCCCATCAGCTCGACGGTCTTGTCCACCAACGCGCCCATCACGGGCTTGTCCACTCCGAGTTTCCGGGCGTGGGTGATCAGTCGCCGGAGCATGCGACGAAGTACGTAGCCCCGTCCCTCGTTCGAAGGAAGGACGCCGTCGCCCATCAAGAAGGTGGTGGCCTTTCCGTGCTCGGCGATGATCCGGAGGCTGACGTCGTCGCGCTCGTCGGCCCCGTACCGCCGGCCGGTCACCGACTCGGCCACCTCGACCACGGGCCCAAGGAGGTCGGTTTCGAAGACGTTGTCTCGTTCCTGCAGGACGACGGCCACGCGCTCCAGACCGCTGCCCGTGTCGATGTTCTTCTTGGGGAGGTCCCCGATCACATTGATGTTGTCGTCGCACAGGTTCTGCATGAACACGAGGTTCCAGATCTCCATGAACCGATCTTCGTCGACGGCCGGGCCGCCCTCGGGACCGTACTTGGGGCCGCGGTCCACGTAGATCTCCGAGCACGGCCCGCACGGACCGGCCACGCCCATGTCCCAGAAGTTGTCCTTCTTGCCTCGCCGGACCACCCGGTCGGCGGGGAGCCCCACCTGGTCCACCCAGATCTGGGCGGCCTCGTCGTCAGTCTCGAACACGGTCGCCCACAGCCGGTCGGGCTCGAGTCCGAACCCGCCCGTGACCAGCTCGTAGGCCCACGCGATGGCCTGTTCTTTGAAGTAGTCGCCGAACGAGAAGTTGCCCATCATCTCGAAGAAGGTGCAATGCCGCGCCGTGTGCCCGACGTTCTCGATGTCCGAGGTCCGGAAGACCTTCTGGACGGTCGCAGCGCGCGGGTACGGCGGCTCCTCCAGACCGAGCATGAAGGGCTTGAACTGGTTCATGCCGGCGTTCGTCAGGAGCAGCGTCGGGTCGTTCGGGATCAGCGACGAGGAAGTCGCGATCCTGTGCCCGCGCTCCTCGAAGAAGCCCAGGAAGACCTTCCGAATGGTGTTCGCGTCCACGGAGACTTCAGTGTACCGACCGTGGTGTCGGCGCCCGTGAAGTCAGGCCAT
>JBKPGU010000096.1:0-3782 GCA_046729535.1 Actinomycetota bacterium | reverse complement strand
TCCAGGATCAGTCCGCCCTTCACCACTTCGATCACGGGACCGGTGATCGTCCCGCCGGAGCGCATGATCTCCTCGATGCGCTTCCAGGCCCGCTCGTACTGGGCCCGCTTCTTCGAAAGGATCAGGCGCCCCTCCTTGTCCTCCTTCTGGAGAACGAGCGCCTCGATGTGATCGCCGACCTCGACCACTTCCGACGGGTCGACGTCCTGGCGGATGGAAAGCTCCTTGACGGGGATGACACCTTCGGACTTGTAGCCGATGTCGAGGAGGACCTCATCGCGATCCACCTTGACGACGGTGCCCTCGACGAAGTCCCCGTCCTTGAAGTCTTTCAGGGATTCCTCGATGGCCTTGACCAGCTCCTCAGGAGTCAGGTCGTCCTGGGCCACCTTCGATTCAGTCCCGTCGTCGATCCTCGATCAACTCCTCGCCTGCGCCGATCCGGCGCCTTTTCTCATCCGCACGAGCAACCGGGCCGGAGTGGGGCTTTGGGTCCGTGCGAGATGGGGCGCACCGAGGCGCGCCAGCCAGTGTAGTTGCGCCGTTCAACCCGCGTCAATCGAACGGCATCGCCGACCGGGTTTTTCGGATCGGCGATGGCCGAGTACCATCCCGACGTCCGCCATCGTCAACTGGGACCAGTCGGTGCGACGGCCCGATTTGGCGGTTCGGTACACAAGCAGGAGGACTCGATGAACAGGACGCGTGTTTTCCTTGCCATCGCCACGGCCGCCCTGGTGTCCGCCCTCGCCACCGGTTGCGGCGGGGGAAGCGAGAGCTCCTCGCAGTCGGTCATCAGGCTGGCAGTCGAGGCACCGCTTTCGGGCGACCAGGCGTCGACCGGGATCGACATCTTCAACGGGGCGAAGTTGGCCGTTGACGAGGCGAACGCCAAGGGAGGCGTCCTCGACAAGAAGGTCGAGGTGGTCCGGGCAGATGACCAAGCGGATCCGGCCACGGGCGTCAAGGTGGCCAACGAGGTCGTCTCCAACGGAGCGTTCGCCGTCATCGGCCCCTACAACTCGGCCGTGGGCGTGGAGAACCTGAAGATCTACCAAGGGGCCGGGATCATCCCCGTTCACCTCACCAGCAACAGCGCGACGAACGGTGAGGGATACACGGTCCAGCCGAAGGACTACCAGATCGCACCCGTGGAAGCCAAGGCCATCACCGGCTTCTTCCACGCCAAGAAGGTGGCCATCATCTACGACCCCCAGACGTACACGGCCGGCATCGCGGCTCAAGTGCAGGACGAGCTCGGCAAGGACGGCGCCACCGTCGTGGCCTACGAGGAAGCCAAACCGGGAGGCGACACGTACGCCGATGTCCTTCGAACGGTGAACGACGCGCATCCCGACCTCCTCTACGTCAGTACATACTTCCCCCAGGGTGGCGTGATCGCGAAGGATCTCCTCCAGGCGACCAATGCGCCGCCGACGTGTCTCATGGGTCTCGCCAACCAGGACCCCGGTTTCGTCGAGACGGCGGGCCTGGAGGCCGCCCAGCGGTGCAGCTTGAGCGGGGTCCCCTCGCCGGAGAATTTCCCCAAGGCCGCGAAATACGTGACGGACTATCGAGCGCGGTTCGACAGGGATCCCGGCACGTGGGGAACCTTCGCCTACGACTCGGTGAACCTGCTGTTCGACGCGGTGAAGCGGGCGGGGAGCTGGGACCAGGGTAGGGTTCGACGGGAGCTGACCGACACGTCCGGCTATGAAGGCCTCACCGGAGCCATCACCATCGACAAGCCGACCGGGAACCGCGTTGACGTGCCGGTGGTGATCCTCACGATCGGGAACGACGGAAAGATCGTGGTGGACCAGGACTGGGCGGCCTTCTCGGGGTTCGGAACCTGACCCGATCCGGTTAGAGACCAGCCAGGCGAACGCTCTACGTCGGGAGGACACCTTCCCGTGGGGGGTGCCAGCCCTCCCCGTCCTTCGCCGTGGGAAACACTGTCAGTGGCCGGCGGGGGCTGCTTCGGCCCAGTTCTTGCCCGAGCCGAGGTCGACCTTCAGAGGAACGGTCAGCGGGTAGGCGGCCTCCATGGCCTCCTGGACCAGCTTGCCGGTGGCGTCCAGGTAGTCGTCGGCCACGTCGAACACCAGCTCGTCGTGGACGGTGAGGACCATGACCGCGTCGAGCCCCGAGTCCCGCAGCTCGGCGTCGACCTTGATCATTGCCATCTTGAGGATGTCCGCGGCCCCGCCCTGGATCGGCGCGTTGAGCGCCATCCGACGTCCCATGTCGCGGATGCGCGGGTTGGCCGCTTGCAGCTCGGGCAAGTAGCGCCGGCGTCCCAGGATCGTCTCCGTGAACCCCTCGGCTGCCGCCCGGGCCACCTGCCGGTCCAGGAACTCCCGAACCCGCGGGAATTGGGCGAAGTAGGCGTCGATGAACTCGGAAGCCTCGTCGGGCGCGATGCCGATGCGGCTCGCCAGGCCGAAGGCGTTCATCCCGTATGGCAGCCCGTAGTTGATCTGCTTGACCCGGCTCCGCATGGCTCCGTCCACCTGATCTTCAGGGAGGCCGAACACCTTGGCGGCGGTCGCCGCATGGAAGTCCTTCCCGGCGGCGAAGGCCTGGGCCATGGCCTCATCTCCGGAGAGGTGGGCGATGACCCGCAGCTCGATCTGGGAGTAGTCCGCAACCAGCAGGGAGCGTTCGGTCCCCCCAGGGATGAACGCCCGGCGGATCTGCCTCCCCATCTCCCCCCGGACCGGGATGTTCTGGAGGTTCGGATTGACGCTGGAAAGGCGCCCCGTGGCCGCCCCAACCTGGTTGTACGTGGTGTGGATACGACCGTCCTTCGGATCGACCAGTGGGGGCAGCGCGTCGAGGTACGTCGACTTGAGCTTCGCCAGCTCCCGGTAATGCAGGAGTGCATCGACGATCGGGTGGTGGTCCCGGAGCTTCTCCAGGACGTCGGCGTCCGTCGAGGGCGCGCGGCCCTTCGTGGTTCGTTTCAGCACCGGGAGGTGCAGCTTCTCGTACAGGATGCCGGCCAGCTGGGGCGGGGATCCGATGTTGAAGCGCTCGCCGGCGTGACGGTAGACGTCCTCCTCGTGGGTCCGCATCCGATCTCCCACGGACTCCGACATCTCGGCGAGGTACTCCACGTCCAGTGCGATCCCCTCTGCCTGCATCCGTCCCAGGACGCTCGACAGCGGCATCTCCACCTCGGTCAGGAGGCGGTCCAGACCCGCCCGGCCGATCTTCTCGGACAGCACCGGAGCCAGCAGTCCCACCCCCGCCGCCGCTCCCCCGATCCGGGGCGCCGGGTCCGCGAACAGCTGCCCGTCCTCCTCCTCGCCCTGGAGCGCGCCGAGGACGTCCACGCCGAGGTACTGCCGGCACACCTCGTCCAGCGGATACGTGGCCGCCGCCGGGTCCAGGAGGTAGGCGGCCAGCAAGGTGTCGAACACGATCCCGGAGGGTTGCACGTCTCGCTCCAGCAGCTCCGTGGCGAACTCCTTGGCGTCGTGCACCCACTTCGGTCGCGTCCCGTCGGCGACCCACGCCCTCAGCGGTGCGGGAGCGTGGTCGAACTGCACGAACACCGCCTGACCACCGCCGAACGATAGGCCCACACCTCGGACCGGATCGTCGATGTGGAGGTCCACGGCCACCGGCGCCTGAGAGGAGAGGAACGGCCCCAGGTCCTCCTCCGTCCCCGACCGGACGTCGAGGGAGGCCTGCTCGATGGCCGGCTTGGCCCGGCCGACGTCCTCCAAGCGTTCGAACAGCGTCCTGAACTCGAGGGAGTTGAACAGCCTCCGGAC